>NZ_CP037949.1:0-149889 GCF_004551645.1 Erwinia sp. QL-Z3 | reverse complement strand
CGTATAAAGATGATATTAAAAAAATTTTAAACCTGCGCCTCAATGACCTTTCGTCTGGCTGCGAGCAGATAATGTAAAATGAGGATGTCTCCCCGCCAGCAGAAGTAGAAATTCGTACTCTTTCTGGCGCAGAAGGCTTGCCTCAGCCCCTGTTATCTCTTTGGTTTGCCAGATACGCAGGCTGAAACCAAAAATCTCAGCAGCCTGTGCTTGCGTAAGCCCTGCAGCGATACGAAGCTCACGAACATTGTCCTTTACAACCACGGGTATTAACAAAAAATTTTTTTCCAGAAATCCTCCTGCATCAGAGACATGAAACTATTAATTTACGTTTCGGCTTCATTATAATCCCTATTTTAGAATAATTGAACCACCTGCAGTGACTTTGAGGCATCCATCACAACAGGTAACCAGTTTGTTAAAATTTGAGACGGTAGTATTATTCACGCCATCAGGATTTTAACTTCCTCCCTTGCTCAGCTGAGCGTTTAAATGTGCAATGGTTATTTTTTATAATTAATCATCACTAACAGAAATCATTCGACAGCACAAACATTCCTTTTATTATGCGTATAGCTGCTATACAATTAAAAATAATCCCCCACGCACCAGTGCTCCTAAGGTAAAGATTTCATTAAGAAAAGGTCTGCTTACCGAAAAGGAAATTATGTAAAATACGATTGTTCTTTATTAACGATTGATAAATTTCACCTTTTGAAGTGATTACTTTCTTTGCTTATTTTAACTATATATATTGTTTTAATTCCCGGCACTTCACAGCCGGCCGGAGAGCGTAATGTCATATGATGCAGGTGCCAGTCAAGAGCACCGTTTCAACCTGCTTAATCTGCTGAAAGCCCCTGACGAAAGCCGGGATGAAATTCTGACGCAGTTTGTCAGGCTGACTGCTCAAAAACTAGGCATCCCAGGTAGCTTTGTCTCTGTGGTAGATGATGAGCAACAGACCGTTATGGCTTCCCTGAATTTCAGCCTCAAGGTCTCAACACGCGAAAATGCCTTTTGCCGGCACGTCGTCGATAGTGATGAACCCATGGTGGTACAGGACACTTTACTTGACCCCCGTTTTATCTCACATCCGCTGACAACCGGTGCACCATACATACGCTTTTATGCTGGAGTACCGCTCAGGGATATAGATGGTTTTGTTCCGGGAACACTTTGTGTAACAGACACACGCCCCCACGCCTTCTCTGCCGGGCAGATACATAGCTTAACTCTCCTGTCCACCATGGTTATGTCCTTTCTGAGGGCCTGGTATTCCGCGGGGCTCACTGATGCGGTGACAGGGCTGCCTGACAGGCAGCAGCTGGTACGTGATTTACAGGTAGCTGCAGCAGATGAAAGAAAACCTACCCGGCGTCTGGTGCTTATCGACTGTCTGGATATGTCGCGTGCCCGTGAGCTGGTGCGTTCCCTCGGGGCTCCTGCAGTTGAAGGGTTGCTTCAGGATATCGCCACGCTTATTCCCCTGAGGCTCAGACCCGGTCCCGGGGAAAAACTTTATTCCTTCTCTGCAGGACGTTTTGCACTGCTTGCGCAGGATGAGGGCCGGCTGAGTGCAGGGCGTATATCGACTCTCCTGCACGGCATCAGCGCGCATCTCGGGGACAATATTTCGTTGGAATTGTCGCCGGTAACGGGCGAGACCCATTTTAACCCCGGCGCGGGCTCTGCGCGTGAGGTCGTTGCTCAGGCTTTATCAGCCCTGACAGACGCAACTATCCGGGGAATTCCTGCCGCTCGTTTTGATCTCCCGCTTGCGGAAGATTTGCCCCGGTTTGTATCTGAGTCGGATGAACTTATCGCCGGAATGCGTTCGGGGCGGGGGCTGACGCTCTTATACCAGCCCAGATTATGTATGGAAAAAGGATTACCCGTTGGGCTTGAAGCTCACGTGGAATGGGACAACCCCCGGTTCGGGTGTCTGGGCCCCGGTAAGCTTGGTGAAATTGGCATCTCTTCGGCTGCCCTTTCACAGCTGACAGACTGGACCCTGAATCAGGTAATTACACAGCTGAAACAATGGCACAATACCTGTATCACTCTGCCTGTTTCAGTATTCGTTTCTGACGAGGATATTGCCCGGAGTGGATTTGCAAAAGATTTAAAGCGCAGAATGAAAAAAGCCCGCCTTTCACCAGCCTTGCTTCAGATTGAATGCCTCACGCCTGATGCGATCCCGGGCAGTCCCGCAGCATTAGAGGGTATCAGCAGACTCAGGCAGTACGGGTTCGTTACTACGCTGGATGACCTGAGCATGACCTCCGGTAATCAGACTTATCTTTTACGCCCCCCGCCAGCGGTCGTGAGCCTCACACATGAACTCAAAGCGTCGCTTTCGGCTGATGCTGCTTCACGTATTATGGTCCGTGGCATTATCAGAATGCTGGAGAGTCAGGACTATCGGGTCATCACTTCTTTGGATGAAGATACAGATGGAAGTGATGCAGTGAACGGCTTTTTTTATGCCCGTTCTCTGCCGGCAGCAGCCGTGCAGAGCTGGCTGTACTGGAAATTACGCGATAACTGTAACCAATGCAGATAGAGACGGCTCACGTCTTCATCTGCTGTCTGAGACTCTGCTTAAATTGCAGAAGCATGTAAACACAGTAAACGATTCTCACGACTAAACAGACTCTACATCTTCTGACGTAACAAACGTATCTGACCACAACTCTGGTGTGCACCTTGTACGAAAAGACATTTCACACCAATCACAACGGATTGAGTGCAGGAAATAGTAAGGAGCCTGAGGAGGTAATCAACTTTTCTGTGAGACCAGTTAACTTCAGCGCCAGCCTGCTGAGAAAATGCCACTTTGTATTGTTACTCTTCACTTAATGAGAGACAGAAAAGGTCGTGACAAAACCGATAATGATGTCCGTTACACTTTTCCGCTTGTACTGGCAGATAAAAAATCGGGTTGAGGCCCGTCCTGACACAGACCCTCTTTTGATTTGATTAGGAATTTCAAAATATATGTGTTTTTAACGCCACACAGGAAACATATTTTGCGTCCCGAATACAGGTGTGGAAGGCTTACATTCCTCGTGAACAACGAAGAGAAGGCTCTGGATAAAAAAACCGTTCCTGGATTAAAATCATAAATAGCATTTATTATGCGTCTGTGCTGAAGAGCTGTAGCAGTAAAAACGAAGCGGACGGTAATCTCCCCTTACAGGAACTGGGAACACTTTCCTGTATAGAGGTGTTTTTGCAGACAGAATTAACATATTTTTAAAGCCAACTCATAAACATAGCTCTCACTGTCAACTTTCGATTTTAACTAAACGATACCGGGGAAATGGTCATGCTTATAAACCTGAGCGGCGATGAGGAACAGCGCCTTAAAGCAGTTGCTGTGCTGAGGACCCCAGATGAATGTCGGGATGAAATTTTAAACGATTTTGTGGCCCTCACCGCACAGTCACTCGGCGTAACAGGCAGTTTTATTTCTGTGCTCGACGACAGGCATCAGTTTATTACGGTGTCCCGAAACTTCACATTACGGCAGACAAGCCGTGAAGAATCTTTCTGCCGGCATGTTGTGGTTAGTGGCCAAACGATAGTCGTCCAGGACACACATAAAGACGCACGTTTTTCATCACATCCGCTTGTACTGGGTGAGCCCTTCATACGGTTTTATGCCGGCGCACCGCTGCGGACTTCTGAAGGGGTGTTGCTCGGTACGCTGTGTGTCACTGATACCAGCCCTCACCGCTTTTCATCACGCAAAAGTGAAATGCTCGAGATTCTGGCCGGACTGGTGATGACATTTCTGGAGACATGGCACTCCGCAGGATTTACCGATCCCGTAACGGGGTTGCCAAACCGTCAGTCGCTGCTAAGGGAAATGCAGCGCAGAGCCGCCACGGATGCAAAAAACCGACTGCGGCTGGTGATACTGGACTGTATTGATATGCAGAAAATCTACGAGCTTGCCCGCTCAATGGGCATGTTACCGGTTGAATCTCTTCTGCGTGATGTGGGCATGCTCCTGCGTCTTCGGCTCAGGCTGCCTCCTGGTGATATGTTATATACTGTCGCAACAGGGCGCTATGCCGTGCTTACAGAAGAGGCCCAGCAGCTTACAGCCTCTTCTTTCAGCACTCAGCTGGAAGACGTTACGGCCCTCATCGAGGAAGGGATTGCTGTGGACCTGACCATACACGCAGGAGAGGCATGCTTTGCACTTTCCGAGGTCTCTGCACAGGAAGGTCTTCGTCGCGCTGTCAGCGCCCTGCACGAAGCCATTTCCTCCGGCAGCCGCGTGCTGAGTTTTGACGCACTGACCGATGGCCGTCGTAATGGCGAATTCCGTTTAATGCATGATCTCGCAGCTGCCCTGCGGGATGAACCCGGGCTGTATCTGGTTTATCAACCTAAAAAATCCCTGATTACGGGGAAACTAACCGGAGTTGAAGCGCTTGTCCGCTGGCGTCATCCAACGCGCGGCGAGCTATCGCCTGATGCTTTTCTTCCGGCTGCTGCCCGCACCCGCCTGCATGCTTCGCTTGCTGACTGGGTGATCCGGAACGTATCGTCACAACTGGTGCAATGGCAGGCGGTGGGTATTAGCGTGCCGGTTTCGGTAAACCTCAGCGAAAGTGATTTCACCAGAAAAGGATTTGCTGATACTTTGCACAGCGACGTGCTGAAGGCCGGCCTGACGCCAGACCTCATTGAAATTGAATGCCTTGAAACAGAAAAAATAGCCGAAAAAGAAGGTGCTGTGTCAGCGCTGATAGCCCTGCGCGAGCGGGGGTTTAAAATTGCACTTGATGATTTCGGCGCGGGATACAGTAATGTCAGCTACCTCTACCGGATGCCACTGGACGTTATTAAGCTCGATCGCGTGCTGGTCAGGGGAATAGTCACAGACAAAAGAAGCCGTATCATTGCAACAAATGTCATCAGGATGCTTAAGGAGCTTGAATACACGGTAGTAGCTGAAGGGGTGGAAGACAGGGCAACTGAAGAGATCCTTACCGCCGCAGGATGTGATCAGATACAGGGATATTATTTTTCGCGTCCGTTGCCAGCAAAAGATATATCAAGCCTGTTATCGCGAAGCTTCATAAAAAAGTAATGACTATCGCTTTGTAAGTGAGACACCCTTCTTATCCGGAGCGGCTCATATTTTTTATAGTATCATTATAACGTATCATCTCTCACGCCAGACATGCTGACTATCCCGGGCAGGGGAAGTTCAGCATGTCTTTTGGATAGTTATACGTCCAGTATAATATTTTTAAATATCCCCTCAGCAGGATATTCATTCATCTGTATAATACTGATCTAACAGGCCATTTAACTCCCGTAAATAAAGTAACTCAATTTTCAAGAAGTGGCCCGAAAATCCAGCACTATATCAACCCTGCCAGATTTATTAAATGCGAAATTGTAAATAACATCCCGCTAAAGGTACGAAACTTCTTATTCAAAAAATATTCCTTATTCCTTATTCCTTATTCCATATTATAATATTGTGATTTCCTGACGACAGGGCATGCCGAAAACGCCCGGAATTACCAGGGGCATTACCATGCCCTGCTTTCAGAAATCACTTCCTGTAAATATATTTAAAATCATCTTAAGTGAGTTATGTTTTTTTACCACCTGCATCCTGATAAAAGAAAATCACCAAAAATCACACCTTAAAAAACAAGCTTACTGAAGAACCATTCTTACTTAAAAAACAATTACTTTTCAAATGGTTACAGGCCGGGGTTTTACATAAGGATATAAGGTTACTTAGCATGGAAAGTGAAGGGTTGATGTCGGCAATCATTTTGATTCGGATATGTTAGCGGGAAGTAACCATTGAATAATGGATATTATAGAAAGGAAAGCTTTGCACCATGTGCTTATTGTTTAGGCAAAGAAAATTAATGGGGGTAATAAGATAAAAATATTTTCCGGCCTTAATAACACCATCAATATACGATCGCTTTTATTTATCCGTACTGTTCAATTGGATTAAGTCAAATTTACCCGTATAATGTGTGTGCCGGGCAGACCCAATCCTGATGAGATTATATGGAATTTGATGAAGAAAAGCTGATTTTTCTGCTGAGAGCTATAGGTCTTGCCGTTCTCGGGGTGAGACTCTCTGGCCAGCAACTGAACGAAAAAAACGTTACGGGTAAACTGGAGGAAATTCGCCAGGCAGAGGGTGACTTATACAAAAAAAAACTCTATACGGAGGCGGCTGAAATCATACGCAGTGGAAATATGCCGCAAATAACCGTCGAGGGGGATAGTGATAAAAGGCATTGACATTAGATGTTTATAATCACTCACTCCACAATCATGTTGTTTTCTGCAATCCGGAAATGGCACAAAACAGTGCCATTTTTAAATATGTAAAACACTACCATACTATTAATGGAAGTATCTCTGCAGTAAAATACAGGGTTAGCAATATTAAATTAAGTCAAGATTATTTTATGCTGGTTATAAAAAACAGAAACATATGACTTTTAAAAGTCATTAATAACATTACCCTGCAGACTTTTATTAATCAGCCAGTACCTCTAATTGACAAATTGAGACAGATCCATTATCCCTCCTCAGCTGTTCTGAAGACTACAGGGATAAATATCCGGGGGGGGTTATTCAGAAAATCATTCACCGAAATATAACTGGTTTCCTGGGCGGTGGGTTTTTCTCAAGCCACTCCCTTACTGCATCGGTATTGTTACCAGCACTCCGGATTGCATGATTGAGCCTGTCCTGTGTGGTTAATAACTCCTGCGTCCAGTATGTTATTTGCCATTGCTCATCCAGATAGATAAGCTCCCTGTTTTCAGGCTCGCGTCTGTGGAATCTTCTGTTAGTCAATGTCATACCTCCATCATAAGAAATAAGGACAGGTAGGGAAATAATATTTTCGGGTGACATATTTACATGTTGAGCTTTAATAGCTAACCAGATTATTCCACTTTTTCCTTTTAAGAGGTAAAGTAGGAGGAGTCCTGGTTGATTGGGTGTTATGAATGATGCGTGCAGTTTTGATTGGGAAAAAACATACCATTATTCTTATTCTGATGGGTAATATTGTTTGTTTAAATAAAGCATTTGAAGTTAATTATGACAATGCATCATCATTAAGCTCGCTCATACACATCTCATGTGCTGACACTACCCGCAGGGGCGTTACACGGTGGTCTGGACGCATGTTGCCCGGGGATGTGTATTGGCGTGACGGTAATAAATCTAAGGGTATAAATATCAGTGAGAAATGATCTTTTAAAATACAGCTCTTCCAGTTTTAAGTGATAATAAGATACTGAACCGTCATGAAGTTTATACATATCACCATAAACCACCGGGTTTTACCAAAAAGCATAACCGCAAGAAAGCCCCTGGTGTCAGATACTTTTTAATTGTAGAGTGAATTCACTTAGCCAGTTTTCCAGGAGTAACCAGGATGCTGCAAGTCTGAATGTTAATTATTAAATTCAATTGATTTCTGCTTCAAAAAAGCAGTCCGCAGGGCCATTCGTCGCTTTCACATCTAAATGGCATTTTCTGAAAGAGTGTAATATTTAACTTATGTGACAGTAAAAGCCATTGACTACCAATAACAGGTGCTTGCATAGAAAATAACAATGTTTCCATACAATCATCTTATCTCTGAGCTGATCTTTCAACGATTTATGAGGTGATCCTCTCTCTGCGCTATGTTATAAATGGAATAAATTTCAGAGGAAAAATAATGTATCTTGACGAAGAGAAATCCCGCGTGATTGCCTGTGAAATAGGGTACGCCGTGTTAATGCTTCTCAAAAAAGGAGAGCCTGTATCACAGGAAAATATTTCATTTCTTCTTGAGAACAAACGTACTGAAGTTGATGATGTTCTGCATAAATTACTTCTTAAAGGGACTGCACAGTTGATAAGGAATGGGTTTGAAGATTAACCAACGCGTCATCAAGCCCATGTGCTCAGTGCGGGTTTATTTGAAAGCCTGGAGTCCAGTCCTGTGAAACCGCAATTTCCATTTTTTTTAGTGGTGTGACTTACTCGCCTGTACGGGCATCCCATCTGCAACACGCTTTATCTCCCATCATTCAGCCATGCCTGGCTTTACTCCATTTATACCAAATTTACAGATCTTCCCTCCAGGCCGCGTCACACGGGGCTTCCGGCCGATTTTCACCAAAAAAGGATCCTTTACCTGCTTTGGATTACCCTCCATAATGTGGGTAAAACCAAATTCCAGATCCCGTCGTCGCGATTTATTACGCTGGCTCCCGCGCCCGGGATGCGGGAAAATAGCCGCATAAACACACAGATCGCGCTACGTGAAAACTTTATGATAATGAGCCCTCCGGTACTGCAGAATTCACCAGAACGCGCCGGCGTGCTGAGCATTGCCCCGGGCGTCGATTTTGCAACGGCGGTCGCCCTCAGGCGTATGGCCACCGCCTCCGGTGCCACGCCCTGTTACCTGCTGGCCCCTGAAGTGAGCGCTCTGCTGCACTATATGCCGGACAGAAAGCACCACTTTCTGTTCAGCACCCTGTGGAATACCGGCGCGCGCATCGGCGAGGCCTGCAGCCTCACGCCCGAGTCTTTTGTGCTGGACGGGCCGCGTCCGTTCGTGCGCATTCTTTCGGAGAAGGTCCGCTCACGTCGCGGCCGGCCGCCCAAGGACGCTGTGCGGCTGGTACCGCTCACCGATACGGGGTATGTACGCCAGGTGGAAGTGTGGATGGCAAGCGTGCGCCCGAAGCGGCGGGAACCGCTGTGGACGGCTACCGATGAAACCATGCGTAACTGGCTGAAGGCAGCCGTGCGGAGAGCGGCAGAGGACGGCGTGCAGTTCTCCATTGCGGTAACGCCGCACACCTTTCGCCACTCATGGATTATGCACATGCTCTACCACCGCCAGCCGCTGAAGGTCATTCAGGCGCTGGCGGGCCATAAGGATGCGCGCTCGGTGGAGGTTTACACCCGGGTATTTGCGCTGGAGCTGGCGGCCACCCTTTCTGTACCCTTTACCGGTGACGGTCATGACGCCGCGGCGGTACTCCGCTCACTGCCACCGGCATGAGATAAAAATGCATGCTTCTGAGAACGCTTTTGCCCTGCCTGGTGACCAGGCGGCTCTGCCCTCATGATGCTGATAACGGCGTTTAAGGCATTACACTGCCGATTGTCCGGCTCACGTTATGGACGTTCTTTCACAGAATTTCGGTGGATGTAATGGCTGCTAAGCCGGTCGGCAGGAAGGTTAGCAAGCCATTGAATATAATGATTAATTATCAAAATCACATGAGTTTTCAGGTCTTCATCCGTCACGGTGTGGGGCTGTTCCGCTACAACGTAAAGCACTCTAAGACATCATTAATTCAGATTCTTATACTCTCTACCCTTCAGTTTTTTCCGGTCCTGCCGATAATTAAAAATGACGGGAGATTACTTATGACCTGCCTGGGGTTATCAGTAGGGCACTCCCGTTTTTCACAGAAACAGAACCCTTGATAATTTGCTGCTTTCCCGGTTTTTTTACCGGGATTTTTTTTGCTTTCCTGGCAGGGGCTGACCGGAAGTCAGGTGCCCATTTTTTGACTACTCATTAAAAAAATCAATCAAGGCAAGCTCTGATGAGCCAGCAGGGCCGTCTTTGGAAAACATGCGGCGTCAAAACTAAAATTCAACGCCCTGAAAGTCCCCTGTATTAGCTTGCCTTTATATAGTTGAAGGGTTTATTATTCCAGTGCGAATATTCCCTTCGTGAATTTCATTCCTGTGCTGATGTTTTACCGGCGTTAAAATGCCGGTTTTTTTAACAGCCTGAACCCCGTATTTAAGCGCACGCCCCCGTGTACTTCAGTGATTTGTTATGTATATTATCAATCAAACAAGCCACTGATTTATAATCATATTCCTGCACTTCCAGGCGGCCTGTCACCTGAGCTGTGATGATTCCTCACCCGCCCCGGGACAGAACATTTTGGTAAATGCCTGTGGGCCAGTGACTGCCGTGGGCAGCAGGGCTCATATCAACAACCCTGGAGATTATCGTATGTTGATCAGGCTGGATGCCTTTGCTGAGATGTTGAAAATACGCTCCGGCATGCTGTTAAGGGCCGCCAGAAGTAGCGGTCAGCTTGAGGGAATTACGTTGCCCAGGTGTCAGCAGTCAGAGGGGAGCAGAATGACATTCGATTATGAAGAGGCTCTTCTGTTTGCCAAAGCCTGGCACGCGCGCCCCCGAAAAACGTCTCCTGATGAACAGTTCGGGAGTGAAAATTTAGTCACGTTAATTTCTTTTGCTGAGCAAACCCGTATACCGACAGTTATGCTTTACGATGCGGTATGTCACGGGAAAAAGCTGCGCGGCATCCTCCCGCCGGTGCCGGTTGTCAAAAACCCGCAGCTGCTTTTCTCGGCAGAAGCGGTCAGTCTTTTCCTGCTGGCATATAATGAACGTGCCCGTTAATACCCTTTCCGGGGCTGACGGTGTATTTCTATTTTCAGAATTATATGTTTTTTCCATACCCGCTCGCCGGCACGGCAGGGAGCGGTACAGCCTTCTGGTCTTTTCTGTAGCAGCCCCACACAGGCAAACGGCCTCAACGCCATCATCAGGATCCGGATATCTCTGGCGACGATATGGCACTGATTTTATCCTCTGTCGACACGATACGCTCCCGGCGGTAAAGGCACTGACGGGGCGTTATTGCAGTCACCAGGGCATAACATGCCAGCCTGCTCCGCCGGACACCGTCTGAGAAAATGTGACACCATTTCTAAATTTCATCCCGGAAACACAGGTAACAAAGTTTAGGCTCCCTGACTCTGTTTCTGGCTACACCCACAGCCTGACGCGTGCTGTACACGGTGCCCAGAAATATTTTACCCGGCGAGCCTGTGAGCATCTCACACCCCCTGCGATGTATGAGCCACTTTCCCGTACCGCTTTGCAGAAGATAGTAATACATCGGTACTTTCATGACGGCCCGGATTTCAGGGCAGACAGCTGTGGTGTCTGGACGCCTTTCCGGGGTTGCCCTCCGGGATACTCTCTGACGAAAAACTTCATGAACTGATACCAGTAATTAACAGATAAACCTAACTTAGCTGATATCTGTGTAAATATAAATTAGCAGTCATCATTTCAGTACGCGGGTTTTAAAGGTACTTACCAGTGTCAGATGTCATTGTTGCCTTCGCGAAACTGCATGCACCTTTACGGACCTGCAAGGAACGGCGTCTCCTTTTCAGACGACAGTAACTCTCCAAATGCCGCAGCGGTCAGTGGCAGGCACAACCCGTTGCCCTGCATTATGTCGCATCCGGCGTTGGTGACGAACGTTTGCTGAAGCATATCCTCCACACCTTCCGCCGCCACGCTGATGCCAAGGCTTTTGCCAAGTTCCGCGATAGCACTGAACATCATTCGTACGCGCATGTTCGTGGCCAGTTCATGCGTGAGTGATTTGTCGATTTTAACCCCCGAGACCAGATCGTGCCGCAACAGGTTCATGGCACCAAGCGTCCGCCCGTAGTGGTCGATAATCAGGCCGGCACCCGTGTCACGGATGGCTGCAAGGTTGCCCGGTATCTCCCCGGTCAGCAGCGGTAGCAGGGATTCCTCCACCTCCAGATCCACAAAACCCAGGTCGCCACTGCCGAATTCATGCAGCAGTTGTTCAGCCCCCAATCCCAGCTGTCGGGGAAACAGATTGATGCTGACGCGCAGGTGCGGACAGCCAGACTGCCACTGGCGGACCTGTGCAATGGCGCTGCTGATAATCCACTCACCAAGCCTTACCGACAGCGGGCTTTTATCCAGCATGCCTATAAATTCCGTCGGTAGCAGCAGCCCACGGGCTGGGTGCTGCCAGCGCACCAGCGCCTCACAGCCTGTAAGACGACCGCTTCTGGCGTCGTAGCGTGGCTGGTAGTAAAGAATAAACTGCTGCTGGTGAACCGCAGTTTCCAGCTCGCGTTCAAAACGACGACGACGCTGTTCCGCTTCACGGAATGCAGGCAGGAACAGCACGCTGCAGCCTTTCCCGGAGGCCTTGGCACGGTACAGGGCAAGGTCGGCGGCGGACATCACGGCCGACGGATCCAGCCCGTGCTCAGGAAAAGAAGCAATACCCGTACTCGCTCCGACGATGAGCGGTGCTCCATGGTAGCTGAACGGTATCTGTATACAGGAAATCAGTCGCTCCGCCGTCAGCGTGGCTTCAGCGACGCCTCCGCAGAGCAGGACTATAAACTCATCACCGCCCAACCGGGCGGCAACCACCGCGTCTGCACACGCCAGGCGTATCTGTTCTGCAACGTGACATAACAGCGCATCCCCGGCGGCATGGCCCAGCGTGTCATTCACTTCCTTAAAGCCGTCAAGGTCGGTCATCAGCAGCGTATAAGGCACGCCCGCTTCGGTCATCTGTCCCAGCTGCTCCATAAACGCGCTGCGGCTGGCAAGCCTTGTCAGCATGTCGAGAGAAGCCAGTTCGCAAAGGCGGGCTTCACTTTCATGACGAGCGGTAACGTCACGGATGATCATGCCGACCAGGCGCTCACCGCCTTCACGCCAGCCTGAGAAAGAGACTTCAGCTGGAAACTCATGGCCGTCCCGTCTCAGACCCCATATCTGTAAAGTACGTGGTTGGGAGACAGCCTCTTCGTCTGCGGTCAGACGCTCGAGCTCGTTGCGGTAGTCGATCTGGCACCGCTCTGGTACGAGTGCGGCCACGTACTGACCCGTCATCTCTTTGTCAGTAAATCCGAACATTGTGGTAGCCGCAGGATTCCAGAAAGTTATACCCCGGCCAGGGGTTGTACAGATGATGGCGTCAGGTGAGGTCCACGATATCGCCTCCAGCCTCTGCTGCGTTGTATGGCGTAGCAATTCGAGCCGGTGCACTTCCATCCGGTCCATCACCAGCGCGGCGATATCGGTGAGGTGCTGCCGGTCAGCTGACGTCAGCGGCGGACGTGGCTGCGTGTCGGTAAGACATACAGTCCCGATATGATGGCCGTCCGGAGTGGACAACGGGATCCCCGCGTAAAAGCGGATGTGTGGATAGCCATGAACCAGAGGGCTGTCCCGGAAGCGCGGATCGGTGAGCGTATCGGGCACGCAGAGGATGTCGTCCTGCGCAAGCGTGTGATTGCAGAACGCCACGCTCCGTGCGGTGCCTGATATGCTGAGGCCGTAACGTGAAGCAAAGAACTGTCGCTGTTCATCAATCAGTGAAATAAAAGCCACAGGTACGCGAAAAAGTCGGGCGGCCAGAGAGGTGATCCGGTCGAGCACGTCGAGTGGCGGTTCGTTCATCATCTGATATTTCGCCAGCGCGTCAAGGCGTGCTGCTTCGTGATTATTGATCGGGCGTTTCAGAGTCTGTCCCCTCTGGGGTTATGTACTGTGGCCGGCATTTCACAGCATAAAGTGGACCATTTCAATCAGAGAGCTCCGCAGATATCACTGCCCATTTTCCGACCCGGGAAGGGCCCGTTCGTAGTCTTTTCAGCAACGCCGTGCCGAATAAAGCCGGTGATGGCCCTGCTGTCAACGTTCCCTGTGAGGCGGTGATGCGGGCCATAACAGAACGGGCGGCACCGCGACAAACGTTTCGCTCAAGAGGTTTGACTGTTATATCGGTCCACGCAGTCAAAACTTCAGGAAGGGGAGCAAAATGAGCGGGTTATTTTTTATGACATAAGATTAGAATGAGACAGGATCCCGGCGATGGACGTGTGGGGGCATATCATCGCCCTGCCAGGGCTGACACGACTTTTATGCGTTCTTTTCTGCTGGCACTACCCTGAATGAAATGAAAAATGGAAACTAACCGGCGGGGTACTTCGCGGCATAAATAATCCATTCCTTCGGCGTCGGAACGCGAGCCCCTGAAAAGGTCCCCCTGTATCAGCGCCGCATTTCACACCTTTGTACTGAATGGCCGTGAAGCTGTAATAATTTCTGCTGACTTAGCCTTAAGCACAACCGGGCATAATACGATGAATAAATATTAATTTATTCCCCCTCCAGAAAAAATGTCAATTATCTGGAGAGTGACGGACAGTGTCAGATAACGACTTGTCCCCCTGAAAGGCCTGCCACGCTTCAGGCAGATACCGAAGAGGGTGCCTGGCCGCTCCTGCCTTCATACCCGGTGCACTATTGACCGGCGAAGGGCTCCCAGCCACCGGACGTCACAGGCGTACTTTTCCCCCGTTTACTTATGCGTGGCACTTCGGGAGCACCTGCGGCTGCCGGCAGTGTAAAGCGCGTGATGACCCCGCCCAGTATGTCCGTCTGCCCGCTCAGGCTACCCGCCGTGGCAGACACCTGATGAACCAGCGTCGTGTTCTGCTGTGTGACACGATCGAGCTCCGCCACCGCAACGGTAACCTGTGCTATCCCCTTACTTTGCTCTTCTGAGGCCAGCGCTATCTGGCCGATAAGTTCATTTACGCTGCTGACGCCCTGCAACACTGCTTCCATGGTGGTGCCTGCGGTGTCTGCTGCCCGGCGGCCGTCATTCACGCGGGATACGGTGTCTGCGATTAGTACTTCGATTTCTTTTGAAGCCGTCGCACTGCGCTGGGCCAGCGAACGCACCTCAGCGGCCACCACTGCAAAGCCGCGCCCCTGCTCGCCTGCACGGGCGGCTTCTACGGCGGCGTTCAGCGCCAGAATATTCGTCTGAAACGCAATTCCGTTAATTGTTGCGGTAAACTGACGGATTTTCTCTGAACCTTCCGCAATCCCAGCCATGGCGGAGACAACGGCGTGCATAAGATGTTCACCCTTCAACGTGGTACTGGCCGTTACACCTGATAACTCCCGCGCCTGACGGGCGTTCTCCGCATTGTGGCTTACTGTTGCCGTAATTTCCTCCATGCTTGCCGCCGTTTGCTCCAGTGCCGCAGCCTGAGTTGACGTGCGGTCTGACAGATCTGCATTACCGGCGGCGATGTCTCTGGCCTCACGATGGAGAATCGCGGCATTATCACGAATGGCCAGCACCGTATCCATCAGGCTGTGCTGCATCTCTTTTACCAGCGGGACCAGCTGTCCGACGCAGTTGCGCCCCAGATCTTCGGGTTCTTGCGTGAGGTCACCGCTGGCGATGATTTTCAGGTGGGCGCGGATTTTGGCCACAGGGCGTACGAGGTGTGTCACCAGATAGCGGTCACAGAATATCAGCAGCGTTATGGCGGCCAGCAGTGCTGAAATCAGGATTGCCTCCAGCCGTTGTCTGTCCGCCAAGACCGGCGCATCGTCTTCTGCAAGATGCAGGGTCAGCGCGTCAAGACGCGCCCGCGCGGCAGGCGCATAATCAGCGGGGGTGGTCGCCAGCGCGCGACGAAAGTCATCCCAGTCGGTGCCCTCCGGGATGCTACTTATCAGGGCAATTTTTTCTGCCGCCGTGCCGGACTGCATCACGATACCGCTGCGGGTCAGGAACGTCAGCTGCTGCGTCAGTTCATCGGCGCGGTCGGCATGCCGGTATATATCACGCAGGGTCAGTGCGCTGTAACCGCCGGCGCATGCCACGACGCCCAGTGAGATGAGCATCATCCACAGCACGACACGGCGGATGGTAAAATGTCTGAGTAAATGCATGTAAGGTTCCCCTGGTTTTATAAAAAATAATAAGCATTATTACTGGGGTTTTTTTGTATTGTTAATGCAGGTCTTTTTTTTATGCATACCATAATGTCAGAATGGCGAATAAAATAAAGCATTGTGACGACAAAATAATCCAATCGTTGCTTATTAATTATTTCGTTAAAGAAAACAAAAACGCATAGTCTCATATTATTCCAGGTTAATTAAAGCACCCTTACTTTTAAATTAACGTAACTAATTCTGGCCTAAAAAAACCATCCACATTTACTCTTTTTATTTTATCGTGCCTCGATGTATCAATCGCCCCCCGGAGCAACCGGGCGCCCTCCTCCCGTGCCGCTGCTCCGGCATCAGGGGGCAATGCAAAGGTTCAGAATCACCACCAGAGCAGCCTGAGATGAGATGCGTGTGAGGCGCGGTTTACTGTTACGGCGGGGCGCAGTCGGCTGTTCAGGCCCGATATGAGTAGTCAGTAATTTCTTCACCCGGGCGCGCGCAACGCTGTTCTGTGCCTGCTGTCATCGTCAGGATGCTTAACCGTGTCTTTAACCCCACCCTGCCTGCGGCTTGGGGTTATCCTGCATCAATCATTTCTGCTGATGGTGCGCACGACCCCATGCCGGCGGGCTGAACGTTTTATCATGGCATTATAAAAAATCACGAGAGTGAATATTGTCAGCCGGGCTGCGAATTCCGCGGGACTGAACGAGAGAACTTCCCCGGATTTAGCAGTGGGTCAGGGATACGTCAGGATCACACCAGCCGAAGGGAATTTTAATACAAAACCGCGTCAAAACGGGGTATGGCCAAGGGACTCAGGGCACTTATCACACGTGATCACGCCGGCTACCGGTTTCCTGCGTGGGCTGCAGCAAGGCAGCGCGCACTGTGGATCGTGCCAATTGAAATTGCATGCCGTTAACGACAGGCATCTGGTGCCGGTAACGTCCAGAAGTTTTTCTGATGGGCATCATACGTAACGTGATTACGATGTCTGAGTCCGGGAGGCTGAAACGTTGCCTGAAACAAAATGGCACATCCAGGGGCAAGAAAGTAAACGGGTTGCATAAGCTGGCGACTGACCGGGGCATGCCGTTCCGGTTTTTAACAGGGCCGGTTTGTGAACAAAAACTGCCAGCATGGGGTAACCGGACCAATTCATGAGTACAGCTTGGGATTGTGTGGGATTATAAAGTTTTCCTGGCCTGTTACTGCCTGAAAATATTCCGACTAATGTTCAGTTAACGCCCCGGTGAGGTGAGGACCCTATGTTTTTTATGAAAATACAGGACAATCCCGTGTGGAGAAAGTCACCGTGATGTGATTACGCGCAAACCTATACTTAAGTACAGCTTACCGGTTTCACTCTTTCTTGTACACTGACTCCGTCGGCTGAAGAAAAAAAACCTGACCGTTAAGGTCAGGAGCTAAATTTAGCCAACACCAGGGAAATATCCGGCCATACGGTGCACACAAAGAAGCTTCCGATGGCCGACCTCTATTTTAGACCGGCAGCAACAGATTGCGCAACAGCTGGCATGATCCTCCGCGAGGAATTCAGCCTGCTGTATCCGCGCGTCTGCACCTCCCGAAGGAAGGGTTTAAAGCCGTTTTCCTGCCCGGTAAATTGTCATAATGCCAGGTCCATTCAGTTCGCAGTGAAGGATGAGGCCAGTGAGTTCAAACACAAATCAAAGATGCGTCCACCTTTCCGTGGCTAATAATCTGTTGCAGTAAAATCACGTCAGCGGCGGGGATATCCAGAAGAGCTGACATGTCAGACGCTTCAGTCCATCCCCCATGTGACCGGTAAGGCTTCCTGCGTGTCTGTAGCCGGATGCATTTTCAACTCTGGGGATGGGGTGATTATTCTTCAGGTGCGCATGACGCCCGAAAAAGATCCTTCATCTAACGATATAAGATTATTTTTGATGAAGTTAATTTCACTCATCACTTCAGTCGCGGGGAGAATTATAACATCGCATATCAGGGAGCTACTGAGCCTGCACATCGGGTTTGACTGCTTCACTCGACAATAAACATAGGGCAGTGCAGGTAACACGACCCGAATGATAACAATCAAGAGCTCCCGCTACTCGCTGAAAGCAGCCGGTCATGCCTGAGCACCAAACGGACTTAACGTGAAATGTTTAGTGCGATGGCCCGCCTCTTTACCGGTTCTGTAAGAACAGGTCTTAATTCAGTCAACAATCGTGGACAGGATCGCGCTCACGGATGGTGTTCTTGATGAGGTTTTCTCCAAAATAATTGTGAGGATCGTTACGGAAAGGCTGTTTTTCCAAAAATTATTGATATTCCATCAGCTACTGAGGAGCAACAGGGTTGTCCGTTTCACATGTGAAATCACAGGGCAGCATTGCCTAATCGGCTCCCATCAAAAGAAGTGGCAAAGAGGCTGTGCAGAAATTCCTGTCCGGTCGGTTCCCTGCGCCACCCTGACTGCCTTAACACAACGTCCAGCCCATCGAAGTCGCCTGTAATATGCACCAAAAGCGAGTGGATCTGATTACCCTCCGCATCGAAGGCGTTATCGAGTCCATTTTTATTCAAATAAAGCCCGGGCGTTTCAGGGAAAGGCTTCCGGGATCTTGAGCTGCTCCATTCCTTGTCACTCAGTACCATATAAAACCAGCCGCTGCGCCTGAGAGCATGAAGAGCTTGTTGGAGGCGGAACAGGTCCTTTTGATCCAGTAAACTGCCGTTTCCGGTACGCCACAGGTATTCTAATTTACCCGGCAGGTCCGCGCGGGTACCCATTTCACGCCCTGTTTTTAACATCCAGGCGATATCGGCGGCCAGCTCGCGGGGAAAAAGACGCTGCTTTTCAGCCGTGGCCAGCCACCTCGTCAGAAATAGGTTTTCCTGCAGGGGTGTGGAGGTGATACCTTCGCGTCGCGCAATGTGTAATGCAACCAGTGCACACCAGGCTAAGTGAGACACCCGGCTGTTTCCCGTTGTTTCATCCATCAACCCCTCCTGTACAGATACTTCATCATCGTTTAGTACCAGTGCGTACGATAACAGCAACCCTTCATTTCCCATATTATCGCAATGAGGCCTCCCTTTCGAAGTTAATATGATTAGCATCTGCCTCAAAAAAAAGATACTCATGATTAATTCGATTCAGAAACCTTAAATAATTCACCGTTAATAAAAATTTAACCCCCCTTGATTGATGTCGGGTATTTTACTTATCAGTATGAATTGGTTGATAAAAAGTTCAGGAAGAGCGCGTATGCGCAGTAAGATGGTTTAGAAATAGTTTCATGGTTCTTACTCTGAAAAATGACAATATGTAAATTTATTTAATGAAATTTATTTAATGCCGATAACTGTTAATGACTGAAGTTCTCTTAATGCCATATAAAAAATTAAGACAAGATAAATCAAGGGGTTGTATGTTATGCGAAGTCTAATAAACGGCAGTTATTTCATGAATTTGAAAGTTGGAGCAAAACTTGCTCTGGGATTTTCCGTGGTAATCGGAGCGCTCATCCTGACAGCGATTGTTTCTTCTGGTTGCCTTGACACCATTCAGGACAATTCGGCGAGAAGAAGTCTTACCATCGAAATGAACAGCACTTTTGGTCAGGCCCGCCTAAATCGCACACTTTACCAGTATACGAATGAGCAACAGTATGCTGATAAGAATGCGGATGCGCTTAAAAAGCTCAATAACCAGTATAAAATGCTTGCCGTGTTTTCCTGGGATACGGAAGGTAGCAGGTTACTTAAAGATATTGAGCAGGCCATGGATAGCTATGGAACGCAACGCAATATATTGGTTGATTACATGCAACGAATGATGGCGCAGGCTTCCTCATTACAGCAACTGCCATATCTCATTCTTGCAAAAAAAATTGACGCCATAGTTGAAGAAAACAAAGCGGATAATGAAACGGCACTTTTACTTCAACGACTGTCTTCACAATTAAAAGAAGTTAATTTACTGGTGCTTTCATTCACTAAAGAACCGAATGATATTTTGAAAGCAACCCTCAACACCGCTCTTAACGATGCCAAAAAGACAGTTTCAATGCTGAATTTAATCACCAATCCGGCTCTGGGCGAATTAACTATTCCCACTGTTGATATTATTGACAAAGTTCTGACATCAGCATCACCGTTTGAAGCGCTCTGGTCTGAACATCATATGGCCGCAAAAAACCTGGTGAGCAAAGGAGAGCAATTCGACAAAACTTTAGATGATATGTTTTATTATCAGAAGAAAATATCCTCTGACTTTATCAGTTCCGCACGTATAAAAATACTTTTCTTATCGGTATTTTCGGTAGTTATAAGTCTCCTGTTCGCATGGCGTATAACACTAAGCATCAATAAACCACTCGCCCAAACACTCACGATGGCCCAACGCATCTCAGAAGGTGACCTCACGCATGCTGTCGTTGCGGATCGTAAAGATGAGTTAGGACTATTAATGCAGTCGGTTAATGGCATGAGGATCAGACTGGAAGAAATAATTAATAACGTTCGTGACGGCGTGTCGAACGTTAATAATGCGGCCTCTGAAATAGCGATGGGTAATGAAGACTTATCCTCAAGAACTGAAGAACAGGCTGCAGCAGTCGTTCAGACGGCTGCCAGTATGGAACAACTGACGTCCACAGTAAAACTTAACAGCGAAAATGCCCTGTATGCCAGCCAGTTGGCCGGGGAAGCATCTATACAGGCGACTGAGGGCGGTAAGGTTGTCAGCGGCGTGATTTCGACCATGGAGGACATAAGAAGAAGCTCATCGCGCATTTCAGAAATAACACAGGTTATTAATGGCATTGCTTTTCAAACAAATATTCTCGCTTTAAATGCAGCGGTGGAGGCTGCCCGTGCAGGTGAAGGCGGCAGAGGTTTCGCAGTCGTGGCCGGTGAGGTGAGGAATCTTGCACAGCGGAGTGCCCTGGCCGCAAAGGAAATTGAAGGGCTTATCAACGAATCTGTAGGCCAGGTTAATTCCGGGGCCGGCCAGGTGGAAAATGCCGGTAAAACAATGGAGGCCATCATTCACTCGGTTGGACAGGTGAATGAAGTTATGAAAGAAATTGCAACGGCTTCAGATGAACAAAATCGTGGCATCAGTCAAATCAGTCAGGCCATGACGGAAATGGACACGACTACTCAACAAAATGCTGCACTGGTTGAACAGTCGGCGGCTGCCGCAGGTTCTCTTCAGGAAGAAGCCGGTCGTCTGGAGACGGCTGTTGCTTTCTTCAAAACGGGAGCATTGCGCGCGGCATCCAGATTGCCAGCAGAAAAAAAGAACATTCAGGCACCGGTGAAAAATACATCTCATTCATCAGGTGATAACTGGCAATCTTTTTGACTTTATGAATCAATGAATTAAATTCCTGAACTGCAGTGGCCTTTTCGTCTGGCTTGAAAAGCCTCACGAAAAGGCCACTGCAGCTGAAATAACGCATGAGCGTCAGTGCGACAGGCAGGGATGGTTTGCAGCACTGTACACACGTATTTCCGGACGGTCGCTGTTCGCACAGTGTCACTGCAAGGTATTTACTGAAAACTGGTTGCCGGCAGCAGCTGACGATAACTGCATATCATTTTGTCCTCACAGACTACCGTTCGCCTGTCTTTTCATCCCTTCATGGGTGCTGATGATTACGATATTTCTGCCTGTTCCTTTAGCCTCATAAAGCGCCATATCGGCCTGACGGAAAAGCCCTTCCGTACTCCCCTGCACATCAATGAGCGCCGCAACCCCGGCTGACACGGTGATCTGTCCTGCGTAAGGGAACAAAGATGTTTCCACAAGGTGCCGGACCCTTTCTGCCGTGGCGGCAGCGTCAGATAATTGAGTATCAGGCATGAAAATAACAAACTCCTCTCCCCCGGATCGACTGACTATATCACTGCTCCGGCAGGCTGTCCTGAGCAGACCAGCGAGGCTTATCAGGACGGCATCACCCGCATCATGTCCCAGCCTGTCGTTTATTTTTTTAAAATGGTCGATATCAACGGCGATGGCGCAATGATTAGGCGTACGCGCATGCTGTCTGATAAGGGTTGCGAACCCCCGGCGGTTCAGTAGTCCGGTCAGTGGGTCGGTGCGTGTTTCGTCCGTCAGGGAAGAGACCTGGTTTATCATCATCTGCAGATGATGATAAACCGCCTCACGCAGTCTGACGGCCTCTGTATACCAGGCGTTTATCTGCGGCAGGGCCCTCAGCGTGGCGCCGCTGTCTGTGGTATGAATGGACTGCGCGAGTTTTTCCAGTGGCGAAGAGATGCGGGCCGCAAACAGCACCACCAGACTGCCCACCAGAATGACGATCAGCAGAATGAACCATACGGCATTTCGGGCAGTGTTCCAGAGAATAGAGGCGGCATCGTCAGCGGTACCGTAGACAAATATGTTCCAGTCGGTCCTGTGCAGTGAGGCATATCCGAGCAGGTATTCTTTCCCGTCGCTTTTGAGCAGATATTTTCCGCTGGCTGACAGGATAAGCTGTTTTTTGAGATCCGGGCCGATATCCAGTACACGGCCGACTTTTTCGGGATCGTGACTGAAGATAATACTCCCTTCATTGCTGACGATGCTGATGTCGGCAGCCCGGGCAAAAAAGTGCGTGCTGAGAATATCGCTAAGCATGCTCTGCTTTTTCAGGTAAATACTGCCGCCAATGTATCCAAGATACTCCCCTGTCTGACCGAAAACCGGCTGAGAAATGAAAATGACATAGTTACCGGCTGCGGAGGTGAACGGCTGGGAAATGAAGGATGCTCTGGACGCCAGCGCCTGCCGGCTGGCTGGTGAACTGAGCGTGTTGCCAACCAGACCGAGACTTTCCGGCGAGGTTGCCACTACCACAGCATCTGGTTTTACCACCAGTACAGAATTAAAAAAACCGGACTGCAGGCGCAGGCGATCCGCCTCCTGACGTAGCTGCTGCACGTTACCGAAATCTTTCAGCAAACCTGCGCTGTAAGCCAGTTCGCGCTGCGCGGTGAAAAGGTAGCGATCGGTGGTGTCAGAAAGCTTGCGGGCATATGCAATATTGCTGTCCAGAAGGCGGTCTTCAATGTTGGCTTTCTGGAAAAACCACAGGCTGCCCAGGAGGAGGACGGACGTCATTATAATGCCCCCCAGCGACAGGATCACAAGCAGTGTGCGTAATGTTATCGTATTTTTTTTCATCAGTGACGTCCGTGATTCTGCTCAGGCAAGGAAGAGTTTACCGTTCATAACGGCGTGACAAAGCCCCGGAATAAGCGCACAGCAATAGTGCGCCTATGAGAAAAGGCAGTATGACTCCGTCATCCGTCAGGCATCGGAACTTTCCGGATTATCGTCCTCTCTCCGACATGGTATACAGGAAAAGGATATATTGTCCTGAACATTAATAAAAAAGTTGCTATTTGCAATCCATTAAAATATTCAGGGTTTATACAGATAGCGGCTGGTACCTTCAGATATCTGTACTGCAGAGGTGAGTGTGGAAAATTTTAGGGAGATACACCGTGCCCTTGCAGCGCGTTTTGAGAGCATAATGCCATTATTGACACAGGCAATGAGTGCGGAGTACCACGACCGTGAAGTTTTCGTGAATAACTATAGTTTACTGCTTTCCCTGCATGATGAAGCAGTCCTGAGCCTGAAAGATGAGAAGTTTGAAGCCTGGCTTCGGGGTAACGATCCTGACCTGATGATGAATATTCTGGCCACAGGTATTGGCATCCGTATTTTTGAAAATCTGCTGAATAATTATGTCCGAAAATAAGCGACAGGCTGATACTAACTGCGTCCCTGAAACGGAAATCCCATACACTGCCATAAGAGCTCTGCTGCCTGTGAATATCGCAAACGCAGAAGTCAGGCATCCCCGATGCCACGGCCGTTGCGACTGAGTATCGTTAAACCGAGATGCCCCCTGTATGCTGACAGGCGGGTGTTTTTCAGTGCATACCTTCACTGAGCCAGAGCCCTGCAGCGCACCGTATGAAATTGCCGGAGCACATTCTGTGTCGCGGACAGGCGTCCGCACCACTTCACCTCCTGATGGGTACCCGGCCACCATGATGATGCCATGTCTGAACGCTGGCTTTCTGAGGTCGTCAACCATCTGGCAAGGTCCATTTTCTTTTGGCAGTATTTACGTTCACTGACACAGGCTGAGCTTACGCGGGGCGGCACCGTATACCGGAGGACATTAACAGGCCGGAATAGTTTTTGACCAGTTGCCTGCTGCGCAAACAGAAAGGCCGGGTGGACAGGCCGCCGCAGTAACTATTACGGCGTCGGAAATAGGGCAAAGGGATAATATTTTTGCAATAACTGAAGGGTTCAGGAATTTTGTACAGAAGTTATCCACCTTTTTTGTGGATAACTTAAGCGTCTCTGGCTGTTTTTCAGCGTCCGTTCACCTGCACGCTGCCGGCAGGTTGTGATGCCAGTCTGCCAGTACATGCATGTCAAAATCATATTCCCTGCGGTTAAACGTCAATTTCCGGGAATGGTTTGACAGCATGTCTCTGAGCAGAGCGCGTGGTGCAGCGGCATAAACAATATTAACGGACTGCCCGGACGGCACGCCGGTTATCCAGCGTGCAGCGGGAGTATCCGGCACGGTTATGGAGTCAGGAGTGATATTGCCAGCCGGAACAGCAACAGAAATGAACAGCGAATTCCCGTCCATACAGCTTATTCTCAGTAAGGCACGGGAGTCTGAAGTAACCAGCGTTATGCCTGTGGTTCCCATACCGGGCAAGTCAGCCCGGGCATGACATAAGACGGTAAAAAAGAATACTCCGGTCAATGCCAGGTAGTACCTGATAACATGAGACAATAACCTGCGCGCGCCAGTATAACGATTCATAAGACACATCCATCCTGAACCTGCACCATCAGTGTTTCAATTGTGGCCCGGGTGTGACAGAAGAACGTTCGCCTTCAGGGCTGACTGCGCAAACGACCACGCCGTCAAACCGGATGCCCAGCCCCCTCGGAGTATGAAGCAACACGAAGTCAACGCGCCCAAGCGCGGTTACCTGCTGGCGAAAGCACGCACTGAGCCGGACGCTGCCGCCCATGACACGGGTAAATGCATGCATGACGCGGTTGTTATTCAGGATTTGATGCAGTTCTGATGAGTTAGTATTTAACTGTCTGACAGGCTCGTTTTCTGCGGCAAGGAAGGCTTCAAGCATCCGGTATAAGGCATCATTGTCGTGGCCGGTATCAAACGCCTCATTAAGCAATATTATATAGGATCGGAGATCAAACATGTTTGCCCCTAAGCGCTGAATATGCGTGCTGACACCCTGTGTCTTATAGTCACGAGCATAACGGCGAAAAGTTGCTCAGTCATGCCCGGGAAAGGGAAATCTCTAGGTAAAACTTGATGTAGGCCACATTTCAGGAAGAAGAATGAGATCCGCATATCAAGGCAGGTGGATATATTGCGTTCCATTTGGCCCCGGGGCTGGATCGCCATACACCTTGGTGGGAATTAGGCTGCCCTTAAAGAAAGGCCCGCGTGAAGTAAAGGCGTTATCCTGAAGCGTTCAAAATTAACAGAACAAACACGGTGGGGAACGGACCTAATCTCCATCCGGATCCATGCAGACGGGCTGTTTCTGGTTGGCAGTTCTCGCGCCAAATCATCGGCTGGTCATTGTGACCTTACATGAACAGAGAGATTGATCTTAAAGCCCGTCTGATGGCAATTTGGGGCCTCTCACCAACAGGTGTTACTTCACGCCAGCAACGTCAGTCAGTGCAGAAGTATGCGTGGCGGTCTGTTAGCTAGCATGTAAAGTCAGTGGATCCCTGCGTACGGCTCAGCCTGTCCAGAAAGGTGGGAATGATCAGTTCGTTGACGACCGCGCCAAGACGCTCAAGATTTACCCTATCCGTCCTTCTGGACTGCTCATGAAGTCAGAATGTCAGTGAGCCCCGATTGGCGGAAGCTTTGTTACAGGGGCGCTGATGATTTTAAATTAATGATTTGAAAACAGATACTGCAACAGGTTTCCGAATGGGGTGTTCTGCCCCTGATAGCGGCACAAGGTTTGAATTATTCAATAAGCGACACATATGCCAGGCATTTGGCTTTATAAGGCCACCGCAGCAGAAAAGGGAAACCTGACAGGAATGAATTCCAATGCATGTTAACGTTTGCAAACAATAATCAACTGCAACTATCACAGCGATACATAATGCAGTCAGCGAAAATGCCGATAACCGGAGAAATCACTTCATACGGTATATCTCATGCGTCTGCATTCGCTATCAAACTTGTTTCACTTCCAACGTAGGCGCTCCTCCGCTTCTTTCAGTGCACTTGAGCAGACTATGGCCGTCATTGAGTTCAGCCCTTCCGGAGTAATACAGAGGGCCAGCCCGCGTTTTCTGGAGACTATGGGATACCGGTCTGACGAAATAACCGGGCAGCATCACAGTATGTTTTGCCCGGCTTCGCTGGTCAGCACATCTGAATACGCTCACTTCTGGCAGCGTCTTGCCAGGGGGGAGAGCTTCAGTGGAAAATATCTGAGATTTGCTAAGGGTGAACGCCCTGTATGGCTTGAGGCAAGCTATATTGCGGTCCCTGATCGGCGCGGCAGGGTGTTCAGAATCATTAAAATAGCCGCCGACATCTCTGAGCGTATGCAGTCAGCGCTCGAACAAGAATCTGTCGTGAATGCCATCAACCGGTCTATGGCTGTCATATCATTCGATCCTGCCGGGCACGTGCTGGATGTAAATGATAATTTTCTAAGTTCCACCGGATACCGGCGGGATGAAGTCTTGGGTCAGCATCACCGTATGTTTTGCGCCGAAGCGCTTTACAGAAGCGAGGACTACCGCCGGTTCTGGCAAAAGTTGAATCAGGGAGAGTTTTTTTCCGGTCAGTTCCCGCGACTAAACCGACAAGGCGAGCCTTTGTGGCTGCGGGCGACCTATAATCCTGTTTTCGATGCTGACGGGCAGCTGTATAAAATTGTGAAGTTTGCGTCAGACGTTACGGAGCAGGTTCATCGTAATCAGAGGGAACGGGATGCTGCTTCACACGCATGGGATATGGCGGTTCAGACCCGGAGTAGTGCACAGGCCGGTGCAGCTGTTGTCGAGAGCAGCATCAGTATGATTGACCGAATTGCACAGGGAATGACTGCTGTCTCTGCGGATGTAGCAAGGCTGAACAGTCAGTCTGACAGCATCGACGGCATGGTCGGAACCATCAGAAGCTTTGCTATGCAGACAAGGCTCATCGCACTAAATGCAGCAATTGAAGCCGCAAGGGCGGGCGCATCAGGCAGAAGCTTTGCCGTTGTAGCCGCAGAAGTCCGCAATCTTGCGGCGAACGTCAGTGGTACCACAGAAGAAATTGAGCGGGTCGTGACCGGCAACAGCCATCTGGCCAAAGAGGTACTGAGGGGCATCGGGAACAGCCTCGCGAACACTACGGAGGGGGTTGCTCTTATGCGAGAAGCGGGGGAAGTAATTGCCCGCATCAAGAAAAATTCAGAAGATGTGGAGAGCGCAGTAAAGGATGTTGCCCATTCAGTTAAAGATGATTAAAAACGTACCCGACCTTACATTCAGAATGGTGTCCATGGAATTCCACAGTAGAATATTACGGGTGCGCCAGGGAACAGGGGCGGGTAAGATGCCAGCCGGCCACATTTTAAAATTTATACCAGAATAATATTTCTGCATCCAGCAAGCCGTTAACCATGGGCAGAGTTATTTTTTTTCATCCGAACGCGCACTCCCGGCCACGGTATTTGCGCAAACGGTGCGGCCGGGTCCGCGGAGAAAATCATGTACAGGGCAACTGCACTGACGTTACTAAAGTACAAGCGCTGGGTAGATGCCAGGATGCTTAGCGCAATAGCGGCAACGGATGCCCTTAAACACCCTCGAAACATGCAGAAAATGCTCAGGCTCATGAACCACGTTCACGTTGGCGATATGGTGGTACGCGCAAATCTCACTGGCGAAATACACGCTTACCGCACCCTGAATCCGCGCCGGACGCCTGACATCAGCTCCCTTCAGCTGTCCATGCTGGCATGCAGCAACTGGTATGTTGAACACGTCGCTGCTATGGTACCGGTTGATTATGACACGGTGATTACTTACCGGCGCATAGATGGAAAAATGGCGCAACTGACCACTCTGTGCCTGATAGAACAAGTGTTATTACAGGGGACCCGCCATCGGGCTGAAGTCAGCTGGCTGATTAGCTCCTGTGGAGGCGTGGCACCGGATGAGGGGCTGATGCGGTTTATGCGGCCCCCTCCCCGCACCTGGGTAAAGGAGGCACGGTGAGGCTTTTTCAGCGGAAAAGTCTGACTGGCAGACGGAAAAACCATCTGATGGCGCAGATACGGCTGCCTGTGCAAGCCCAAATTTTTTAGCTCAGTGTCACCGTATCTCGTTGTAAGTAGCAGACGGCTCACTTTATATATGTAAGTATCGCCTGCTGTCTGTCAGTAGGGTCAGCGCCGGGGTACAGAAGCGATAACGTGGCAGCAGGAGGTAGCTGCAATTAATCGCTCATGGAGAGCGCATGTATGAAATTCGCCACGCCTGGCAGAAATCGGGCTTGTACAGAGGAGGTCAAGGATGGCGCTATGCCCGGCCCCTCCCTGAGTTGATGCATGCGTTATTCTGGCTGTACCTCCCGCGTTCATTCATCACCTCTTTGTATCAATAAATATTGTGTACTTAAAATGCCAAGGCTGGCTTGTCTGTCCTTATTCACCCTCTTCCGAAAAAAGTATATTGCCTTCCTGTATGATTATTTTCCTGACGTTAATCATACAGGAAGGCGCTCCGCTGTAAGCCATATGTTAATTACTGTCCAGTTCGCTGTTGTCCCTGAGTCAACAGTTCAGGGGGACTTCTCGTGGATTTTTTACAGTTAATGATTTATACTTATCAGCCATAATGTAAAATAATGGTGATGTTGGATAGGTTATATTATCACATATCCGCGCGGAAATTAAAAAACACTATTTTTATAGAAATGACACCTTTGATTAGTCAGGATGATATCTGAATGAAGTTTTATGGCATAGACTATCTGCAAACGCAGTCTAATATAAATGATTTTTTAAAGTACATTATTATATTTAGTGCGTTATTTGTTTTGATTGTCGTTTTCAGTCTTTATATGCGCCATCGCTTACAGACTAAATATCGGGATTTGACGATCATAGCTTTTTTGTTTTTACTATTTATTTCCGGTGTGCAATATGCAGATTATACTAACAGCCAGAACATACACTCTCAATCCTCTCAGATGGTTAATTTTGTGAGGTTATTATCAAAGAGGGAGGGTGTAAGCGTAAAATCTATTTTTTCCAGCTCCGTGCAACTATCGGATGGTGTAATAGTAAAAATTAATGACTATTATTACCGTGTAAACCTAAGTCCTGATCAAAACACCTACAGCCTGGCAAAGGTTGGGCTGATAAGTACCGAAATAGTAACCATAAAAAACTGAAGGGTGAAATGATTATTTATATACCTATTATTATAAAGCTAGGGCTGGGAATAGTTTGTTTGATTGTGCAAATAAATCTCATGGGGAAAGGGAATCTTGCTCCCTCATCTGCAATGGATCAGGTTCAGAACTATGTTCTGGGTGGGATTATTGGAGGCGTAATATACAATGAGTCGATTACAGTACTTCAGTTTGTGCTGGTGTTGATTATCTGGACATTACTTGTTTTTATTCTCAAGTTTTTAAAAGAGAACAATCGATTAGTTAAAAGGATTATTGACGGAAAACCTATTACCCTGGTACATAATGGTACGGTAAATGTTAGAGAGTGTTTAAGAAATGGTGTTTCTGCGAACGACCTGATGTTTAAATTAAGAGCCAATGGTATTTATGAGGTGGAACAACTAAAACGCGTCGTTCTTGAGCAAAATGGGCAGTTAACTATTATTCAGAGTGGCGATGAAAATATTCGATATCCAATTATCGTGGATGGGTTGGCTAACCATGACCTGCTTGAGATTATCAGCAAAGACAGTGAGTGGCTGGAAAGTAAAATAGCGGAGCAAGGCTTTGCTAAAATTAGCGATATATATCTTGGTGAATATTTGTCTGGGCGGATAAATTTATATGCATATGATAATAAAGACTGATCTTTGCCTTGCAGCATAGGAATAACTGACAATGTAAACATACTGGGTATCTGAAATTAATCCGGTGCGGAAATTTCAGATCTACCACTACAGTGCACTGTAAAATGATGATGCTGGCATTGACGCTCACTTCTGATTTATTCTACAAAGCACATTCTGTGCCGCAACAAGCTCCTGAATCTTCATCCTCGGAATTGACAGGCAATGGTCTACCTGGTTATCAGCGTTTCGTTTATCCAGGGGGTAACATTAATCAGAAGTGGGGGCCATTTATATCATTAAACCGACGTCATACGGCAGTTTTTCCGGGCGTACTCAAGGGTATAGTGCCCGGTCCCCTTTCCACTCCATCCTTCGGGTGCCCGTGCGCATCCCGCCCTGTGCCCTCTGGGCTGCTTTGTGCTTCCGTTTGATGATATATATCACTAATATGGTAAATAATGCACTACCTCTGAGCAGATTGTTCAATCCACTTTTCAACCACGTGCCTACAAACTGCAATTAACTTTTTGTAACCTTTTCGTAAACTGTCGCAATATTGTAAATGCTTAAATATGTCATTCATCAATTAACAAACGGCAATAAAAACCTTTCGTTAAAGGAAGCCGAAATGTAATTACAGTGAAAAATCTTTAAATCTGTCTGCCCGCAAAAGACCTTGTACATTCCTCCTCCGTGGCCCCAGCCGTATTCCGAGGTTTCAAACCCGGCCTTATGTGCCGTCATGCATTTCGCAAAGCGGCAACATGACGGGCGAAATGCTTTTTAACCCCGGCACATCTGATATTGATGGAGGCCCCGCCATCCTTATCAATGAAGATAGGCTCACCCTCTTCTTTAGCTTCCAGAATATCCTGTTGTGACATCATTGTAAGCAGCCCTTCAGGACTGCTTACAATGATGTCAGAGAAAACGAAACCTTCAATCATCTCTTTAAATGACGGCCCGGCATCCAGGCCGTGATTAACGACTTTTCATGCTGTCATTTTTTTGGCTTACGGGCTGAGGCAGTTTCATTTTCGATAGGCGGAACGGCCCCGATATCGGTCCCCGTTACCGGATTAACCAACGGGTCGGAAGCTGTACGAGCGGCGAGTGCATCAAGAGCGGCCTGCTGCTGTGCAGACAGCTGAACGCTGGCCGTACCGTCTCCTCCATCAACGGCAGGTGTCGGGTTGGTAACATAGTCAAAGTTCTCGTCAGAATTCCAGCTGCCCCTCACTTCCCCGCCTTGGGACATGTCGTAATACACGCTGGCATATTTCTCGATAGGTGGAAGTTTACCCGGTGGGAAGTTGTTCTGAATGGAATATAGCGCTTTTTCAAACGATATCTGGTGTGAGACTTCACGCGTCATCAGGAATCCAAGCGCATCCTTGACGCCCGGATCGTCCGTTAGGTTTATCAGGCGTTCATAAAGTATCTTTGCCCGCGCCTCGGCGGCAATATTGGAGCGAAGGTCCGCGGTAACTTCGCCAATCGTGTCGATGTATGCTGCCGTCCAGGGAACGCCTGCTGAATTGGTTAGAGCAGGTCCACCGCCATAAAGCAGTGACGTCAGGTGACTGTCATTGCCATTGCCTGTAATGGAACGATAGAGGTCTCCTTCCTTTTCGGTAGCTTCAGCTAGTTCACCCTTAACGCCTTTATTCAGCATTCCCACAAGAGAACCGATTATCTCAAGGTGACTTAGCTCTTCGGTGGCAATATCCATCAGCATGTCTTTGCGCCCCGGATCTTCATCACCGAGTCCCTGAGTGAAATAACGGCATGCTGCTGCCAGCTCGCCCTGAGGACCACCAAACTGTTCAAGTAGTAGATTAGCCAGACCCGGATTGGGGCCTGCCACACGAACAGTATACTGCAGTTGCTTCACATGTCTGAACATAGCTCACTCCATATATATGCAATGTAGTTGAAAGAAATGCTGAGCTGCCTAAGATATGTTTAATTATTTTTTAGCCTTGACACCCGGCGCTTCGGATCTGATCATAAACTGCACGGTCACGTCAGGGAGATGAGTCAAGCACCAGTCGGCCATGGCCAGCTCCTGCTCGCGTATCTGCTCAAAGATACGCACCCCTCCAAATCACCGACCAGTTCAGCAGCGGCGATTAACGAGGTGTAACTGGCAATCTCCAAGTTCTCAAATACATACCCGCTGATAGCCCCCTTTACTACTTCGTCATCTGCCATCATTCCTCCCATGGCCTGTCCCATGGCAGAGATTTTTCCTAAGGTGTCTTTAAGGGTTGAGCTGGATGTGTCATAGCGATCAATAACTGACTGGACCAGCACCTGTTGTTCACGGGTCTCTTCAATATGCTGTTCGATTCGGGCTTTGAAATCGGGGTAATGCTCAAGGCGGCCGGCCATTTTTTCAAGCATGGATTCAGCCTGCTTCTCCATTGCATGGGCGTCTTTAACCCAACCAATATAGTTATCAACGTGAGCCATAGTATTACCTCATCAGTGCAGCTATCCCGGTTTCGCTGTAAATTTCTAACGTAAAGGATATCGTCTGCAGTACAGATGGCGCGGGAGACTTGACGGGTAAGTCATTCCGGATAAACCAGTAGGTATCAGGACTGCTGCCCGGCAATGACCGTAAGTTTTTCATCCGTAGATTTTTCTTCGTCGAGGGTTTCTCCCAGCAGTCTGGCGGCATTCTTGTATCCCAGTTTCAGGGCAAGAGCCTGCAAGGTACCATAGGCTGCAATTTCGTAATGCTCGACCTTCTGAGCTGCCCCGATAAGGCCTGCATCCCTTACCGGGCCTGCCTCAACAGAATCAATAATTTCCTGTGCTTCCTCGGCAAGTCCCTCCAGTGCATGGCACTTCATACGCTTAATTCGGACTCCTTCGGTAGCTTCTACAAGCTGGTCAAGCCGTTCAATTTGTCCGCGCGTTTCTTCAAGATGTTCATGAAAAGCGGCAACCAGCTTTTCATCAGTAGCAGCTCGAGCCATTTTTGGAAGTGCTCGTGTGATTTGCTTTTCAGCACTGTAAACGTCGGATAAATCATGAATAAATAAATCTTCTAATGTTTTGATAGTCATATTCACTCCAGAAATGAATGGCGCGCATCAGAAATATTTCATGCGCATGGTAAGTGTAGGCTAAAAAAACCACCAAAGCCTCACCAACTTTTTTAAAAAAAGAGAGAGGGAAATAAATTCGCGCATAAAAACCGCTGCAGAAATTTTACTGTAAAATCAACTCTGGGTAGTTATTGCAGGCAACCTGCTTGTAAATACTAAAAAATTAAGCAGGATTCTTCCGGGTGAATGAAATTTGTTTTCAATGTGTTACGACTGTGGTTTGAGTCGTAAAAAATGGAGCAAAGAACATCGTGGGGTTGCGGATAAGTTAAAATGGGGTTATGGGTGTGGGTGATTTAATCCTGTTTTTAAAAGGGTTTTATTAAATAAAAGATATAATATGTCGTATTAGCAAAATTAAGTTTAAAACGGGCATTCTCAGCCAGCATGGATATCTCCTCAGATTCATTATTAAGCTTGCTTCTTACGGGGGGCATGAAAGAATTTAAGGATCGAGAGTTTAAGCATGTATATCGAGGACGTTGAGTAATGATGCCGGTTGAGGAGATGCCATTGCGTCTCATTAATAAGCGCATTGTCCGGTTAAGGCATTTTCGTGGACTTCAGAAAATTATTTAATCTCGTTAACTTATTGATATTAGAATATTTATCGGAAAAAATTACAAGATGAATTCTGCTTTAGCCTTAATTCCTGCGCGGAAGTCCATCGACGTTTTACCCCGATAAATCAGTGAGGTTAAGAGGTAATTTTCCACGGGAAATTTATTTTTAGGGTGTTTCAATCCTGCGCAGAATAAAAATATTTTCAGGGGGCCGGGTTTTTTTAGCCTGTTTCTCAGACGGAGAAGAGGCGACGATTTGGTAACGCGCAAAATTCAAAATCGCCGGGTAAATCCGTTTAAATCCGATGTCGGCATCACATTTTCAGCACTCATTAATTATTCATTCCGTTGCATTTTTGTGACGCCGGCAACAAATAACAGTCTTTTTGGTGATTTTTAATTTTGAGCATCTTTTGATATGGGAGGGTAAGGCAACCCTATTTCTGATCGCACAAGATTAGGTTCTTTGATCTTAGGATGAACACTTTTGGGATTATTCCTAAATGCTAGGTTGGTTGATTTTTTTCTCACATCAATCAAAAAAACTTGTGGCGCTGTATTTAAAAAATTCCAACCTCAAAAATATCAACTTAAGTGCAACGCTGACTCATTGAATCCATTGATATATTTCAAGTGATTTCCTATTACGAGACTCACCAGTTGAATATACTTTCTGATGATATTAGGTTTTACAATCTAAGGATTATTAAAATTTTAAAGAGTGGAATTTATGACTGGTTGCTCTATGTTTTAAATATCATACACATCATTAATGAGATAATTTATGAGTACTCTTAAGGACATCCCCGCAAGTTACAAACACATCGTTTCTGATGCCTATCCCCGGCCACCATTTGAACGCCAGAAACAGCCGTTTCCCGGACTTGCCTGTAACATGGTTCCCCGCCCCGACCATGGTGAAACGTCTTACAAAGGAAGTGGCCGCCTAGAGGGGCGAAAGGCTCTGATTACCGGGGGTGACTCTGGCATTGGCCGCGCGGTGGCAATTGCCTATGCCCGGGAGGGGGCCGACGTAGCCATAAATTATCTGCCAGCAGAAGAAGAAGATGCGCGGGAAGTAATTGAACTTATTATCGCCGCGGGACGTAATGCAGTCGCACTTCCGGGCGATATCCGGGACGAAATATTTTGTCAACAGCTGGTCAAGCAGGCGGCGGAACAACTGGGTGGCCTGGACATCCTCGTCAACAATGCCGGTCGTCAGCAGTTTTGTGAGTCGATAAGAGACCTTACGACGGAGAATTTTGATGCCACATTCAAAACCAACGTATATGCCATGTTCTGGATTACGAAAGCTGCGCTGGATTATCTTCCCCACGGCGCCTCAATTATCAATACGTCTTCTGTTCAGGCATACCAGCCCAGCCAGACCCTTCTTGATTACTCGCAGACCAAAGCGGCCATTGCGGCCTTCACAAAATCGCTGGCTCAGCAACTTGCCCCCGAATGTATCCGGGTGAATGCTGTGGCGCCGGGACCTTACTGGACGGTGCTGCAGGCCTGTGGAGGCCAGCCTCAGGAAAAGCTGGAGCAGTTTGGAGCCTCTGCCCCGCTGGGCCGCCCGGGCCAGCCAGCCGAGATTGCCGCGCTGTATGTCACGCTCGCTTCAGATGATAACAGCTATTCATCAGGCCAGGTCTGGTGTTCGGATGGAGGTACCGGCACGCTTTAAACTTCCTGACAGCACCAGACACTTCCGGAACTTCCTGTTGGAGGTTCCGGACCTTCTCGTGTGGCGCGCTGTGCGCTTGTTTTATGAAGAGTAATCCCAGTAAGGAATTTGCGATGAAAGCCCTCACCTACCATGGCCCACATAAAGTCAGCGTAGACACAATACCCGACCCGGAGATTATTGCGTCTGATGACATCATTCTTCGCGTTACGGCAACCGCCATCTGCGGATCAGATCTCCACCTGTATCGAGGCAAAATTCCGGGAACCGGTCATGGCGATATCTTTGGCCATGAATTTATGGGCGAAGTGGTCGACACTGGAAAAGATGTGTTTACCGTACAAAAGGGGGACCGGGTGGTGATCCCGTTCGTCATTGCCTGTGGCGACTGTTTTTTCTGTCATCTGAGTCAGTTTGCCGCCTGTGAAAATACAAACACCGGCAAAGGCGCGGCTCTAAACCGAAAGGCCATCACTCCCCCCGCCGCGCTTTTTGGATACAGCAAGCTTTATGGCGGGATCCCGGGCGGGCAGGCTGAGTATGTGCGTGTGCCAAAAGCCAATACGGGGCCTTTTAAAGTCCCTGACATCCTGACAGATGAAAAAGTCCTGTTCCTCTCAGACATTCTGCCTACTGCATGGCAGGCCGTTAAAAACGCTGAGCTTCATCCTGGCTCAAGCGTGGCCATATTCGGCGCCGGACCGGTGGGATTACTCAGTGCTGCCTGCGCAAGACTCGCCGGTGCAGAAAAGATATTCATGATTGATCATAACAATTACCGGCTGGCCTTTGCCCGTGAGCGGTACGGTGTCATACCCGTCAATTTTGATGAAAACGACGATCCGGCTGCCTGGATAATCGACAACACTGCAGGCAATCGTGGCGTTGATGCGGTCATTGATGCCGTCGGATTCGAAGCTAAGGGCAGCCTGACCGAAACGGTGTTAAGCACACTGAAAATTGAAGGCAGCAGCGGTAAGGTCTTACGCCAGTGCATTGCGGCTGTACGACGGGGCGGCATCGTCAGCGTACCCGGCGTTTACGCCGGTTTCATCCACGGTTTTTTGTTTGGTGATGCGTTTGATAAAGGGCTGACCTTCAAAATGGGTCAGACTCACGTGCATGCTTTTTTGCCTGAACTGCTGGATCTGATTGAAAAAGGTCATCTCACGCCCGAAGAAATTATCACGCATCACTTGCCACTCGAAGACGCAGCCCGCGGTTATGAAATTTTTGAAAAACGTCTGGAGGGATGCCGCAAGGTAATTCTTGTTCCGGGAATGAAGGCCACAGAAGCCACTCTGTAGCAGCCATTGGATAACTCATGAACCGGCCACAGTATTAAAAGGTATTCCTTTGCAGACTCAGGCGCTCAGAAGGATCCGTGTGTACCACTGTTCCTGTAACTAGTAAGGCATCAGCAGTACCAGGCCCCCGACTTATCTTCTGTATTGAAGAGATGTTCTTTAAGGAACGAGGTTTCCGTCGAGACGACCGGGCACTGCATTACCCGATCCGCTATGCATTTTAACGGGTCAGATCCTTGCCTTTCAGTCTGACACATTATCTGCCCCCGCACTTTTATGCGGGACGCCTTACCCGGCAAAGGTGGTTCGTATATCAGCTCGATTTTCCTGACGTCCTGCACCCTTATCGAGTGCTTCACGTCCCATTGTGGAAGAAGAGGTATCTTATTATGCCGTTTAAAAGCTTCTGGCAGGCGGGCTACGAGGGTGCCGATCACATCAATCCCTTTGGACAGAGGCTGTCAATGAATGACATCAACGGACATCAGGAACGCGCCCTGGAAGATTATGCTTTATTAAAAAATTTCGGTATTCGTACCGTACGTGAAAGCGCCGGATGGCGACTGAGCGAAATGGGTCAGACCTATGATTTTTCTGCGGTAATGAGCCGCATGCAGGCGGCACGTGAGAATGACATCCAGATTTCCTGGACACTGTGCCATTACGGCTGGCCTGAAGACATCAGCCTTTTTTCACCGGACTTTGTTCCGCGGTTTTCGGCCTTCTGTGGAGAGATAGCAAGGCTTCTTGCGCCACATTATTCAGAGCCGCCCATCTACTCTCCCATTAATGAGATTTCATTTCTCAGTTGGGGAATATCAGTCGGCCTGTTCCACTGCCCGGATGGTCCGCAAGAAGAGCGGGCGCTGGCGGCTAAAAGACAGCTGGTCCGTGCAACTCTGGCGGGCTGCGACGCTATCCGTATGGCCGACCCCAGGGCTAGGTTTCTTCACTGCGATCCGCTGATCCACGTCACGGCAGAACTGGACAGCGAGGAATGCAGGCAGGCTGCTGACAATATAAACGCGTCGCAGTATCAAGCCTGGGACATGATTGCCGGCAAATGTGAACCCGAACTGGGCGGCGCGCAACACTATCTTGATCTGCCGGGCATTAATTATTACCACGACAATCAGTGGGAGGCCTTCTCTAAACGCCGGCTTTACTGGCACTTGGGTGACCCCCGGCGTAAGCCCTTGCATGAAATGATGCTGGCAGTGTACCAACGATATCAGCGTCCGCTGCTGCTGGCCGAAACCAGCCATGTGGGAAGCGGACGGGGAGCGTGGATACAGCAGATAGCTGCTCAGGTGGCGCAGGCTCAACTTGCCGGTGCTCACATTCTGGGTATTTGTCTCTACCCCGTCATTGACCGGCCGCTGTGGGAGGACACCACCTGCTGGACTCGCAGTGGGTTGTGGGACCTTGCGCACGGAAGCAGTTCTGCGCCTTTATCTCGTCGCTTACAGCAGCCCTATGCGCACGCTGTATATCTGGCCCAGCAAAGCCTGTGTCAGTTTCAGTCCGTTAACTCACCGGCAGGGAAGCTGAAGGAGAGCAAAATGAATTTACCTACTCTGCTGGTATTCAGTCATCTTCGCTGGGGATTTGTTTTCCAGCGTCCACAGCATCTTCTCACCCGGCTGGCCCGGCATTATACCGTACTCTTCATCGAAGAACCGGTGTACGAGCCAGGGGATGACGGAATACGTCGAACCTTTCCCGCACCGAACGTCAGTGTTATTCAGCCTCATACGGGCGTTGATGCTCCCGGTTTTCATGACCGGCAAATCGCCTCCCTACAGCTGCTTCTGTCCACGCTGATTGGGGATGATGAGCGACCTATCGCCTGGTTCTATACGCCCATGGCGCTGCCCCTGCTGAGCGCATTTAACGTTGCTGCAATCATTTATGACTGCATGGACGAACTCTCGGCTTTCGCGCAGGCCCCCCGTCAGCTCAGGCAACGTGAGTCCGCCCTGATGGCGCGCGCAGACCTGGTTTTTACGGGTGGAACCAGTCTTTATGAGGCAAAAAAAGGCAGGCATCCGCACGTTTTCTGTTTCCCCAGCAGCGTGGATGCGGTGCATTTTGAACAGGCGCTCGATCGCAGTAATGGCCATCCACTGCAAAACGACCTGCCACCATTTCGGCTGGGCTATTACGGCGTGATTGATGAGCGTCTGGATTTTTCGCTGATTCTGGCTCTTGCGGAGAGTCATCCGGAATGGCAAATCATCATGGTGGGCCCGGTCGTGAAAATCGATCCGGCGATCCTTCCCCGTCGTGGAAATATCCACTGGTTTGGCCAGCAGTCCTATCAGGCACTCCCACAGTTTCTTGCCGGTTGGAACGTGTGTCTGATGCCTTTCGCATTGAATGCATCAACGCGCTACATCAGCCCCACCAAAGCGCTAGAGTATATGGCCGCGCACCTGCCCATTGTCAGCACAGCGATTTCTGACACGGAGCGTCATTTCGGTGGGCTTATCAGCATCGCACGGGATACCTCTGAGTTTATTGCTCACTGTGAGTCAGCGATGAACATGACTGATGAAAACCGCGTATTAATGTCTGCACGGATGCAGGCAGCCGTGGCAGGCACCTCATGGGATAAAACGGCTGAGCAGATGTTCACGCTGATAAAGCAGGCGTTGGCACGTGAAGAATCGTCTTCACTACCCACATCCGAAATACCGACTCTACTGTCGTCGGTAGCCGGGCACAGCATTCCACCAGATAACACCGAGGCAGTACCCTGTCTGATTATTGGCGCCGGTCCAACCGGGCTGAGTGCAGGTTATCATTATGGAGAAGGGGCGGTAGTTTTGGAAAAAAATGCCTCGCCCGGAGGCTGGTGCCGTTCGGTTGAACAACACGGATTTACCTTCGATTATGCCGGGCACATCATGTTCTCAAATGATCCGTATGTCCTGAGTCTCTATGACATGCTGTTGGGTGAAAATGTGCACTGGCAGGAACGCGAAGCTTGGGTGTATAGCGACGGAGTGTATACCCGTTATCCGTTCCAGTCGGCACTCCATGGTTTACCCCCTGAAGTGATCAAAGAGTGCCTCATGGGTGCAATTGAGGCGCGTTATGCTGAAACAGGTGATGGGAGCACGCTGGCCATCGCGTACACCCGCACGTCGGGATGTGAGGATAAGGTGCTTGAGGAAGACCGTGACTGTTGTGCAGACGGTGTGGTTGCAGAAGGATTATATGCATCAGAGTCCGGCAATAAAACGGAGAACTTTGAGCATTTCATACTGCGTACCTGGGGAAAAGGGATTGCTACGCATTTCGCGTTACCCTATAACAAAAAACTGTGGAAAGTACCTCTTTCTGAAATGGAAACATCCTGGTTAGGTGGACGCGTGCCGCTTCCCGATCTCGCTCAGATTATTGCCGGCGCGCTGGAGCCACTGGCCAAACCCGTAGGTCCCAATGCCCGGTTCGGTTATCCCTTGCGCGGAGGGTTTCAGGCGCTTATCGAAGGATTCTTGCCGCACCTTAAATGCCGGCTGCGAACGCAAACTGCACTGACGAAAATAATTCCACAGTCACATATTGCCGTTATGTCTGACGGGAAGCATTACAGATATGACCAGCTGATCAGTACCATGCCTTTACCGGAACTGATTATGCTAATGGAAACCAACGTTCCATCCCGCGTGATAACCGCAGCTAAAGCGCTTCGACATGTTTCGGTCCGTTGTGTAAATCTTGGCATAGGTCGGGCGAATATAAGTGATAAACACTGGGTTTATTATGCGGGTGATACCCTTTTTCACCGAATTTTCCTGCAGGGTAACGCCAGCCCATTCTGCAGTCCGTCTGGCGGATTCGGCCTGACCTGTGAAATAACCTATTCGGATGATCACCCCTTACCTCTTGATGACACCGCACTCACAGCCCGATGCGTGGCGGACTGCATCCGGGTCGGCATCATTCGGGCCGAAGATGAAATACTGATGGCCAGCCATGCCGATATGCCTTATGCCTACGTCGTTTATGACCATCATCGTGAGAAGAATGTGGAGATAATCAGACAATGGCTGCTCACTCAGGATATTCATCTGTCGGGGCGTTATAGTGAATGGGAGTATTACAATTCAGATCATGCTTTTCTGGCGGGAAAACGTGCAGCTGAGTATGTGAAAGATATAAAGCAGATGAAGGAGGCGGGAAGTTAAAAGCAGATCTGTCAGTCATATATTTACCAGAGTTATACAATACTGAACGGTAATTTGAGGTGTTTTTATCTCAATCTGATGCAATTTATACAGAATATTAATTTGAAGGCGCAGGGGCCTAACAGCCCCTGTTATAAAAAATACTTTACCACGATGCCGGAGTGTCTTAAGCGACACTCTATCAAACCCTGTATGAACGCTTCAGTCTGTTCGATTGTGCATAACTGGCGAAGTTCGCTGGTCTGACAGTCGTTGTGGGCAACGACCCCTTATCTTCGTCGGTTCACCCTGGCGTCCTGAGAGACACAGTTGTCGCACTTCTGATCCATCAGGCTGGGCCTGCTGGTACAGCCATGATAGTCATTGTCCGGCTGCTGATGCGCATTTATCGGGCCGCATCATTGAGCCGGCACCAGATGCCGCATCTGGTAGCTGCTGCCCCATGAAGGCGCTTCATTGTTAATCACAAGTGCGTGCACCGCCTTTGTCATCTGAGCGGGCTGGGTGCAAAACGCAAACGACATTGTAAAGGGCTGGCAACAGAACGTCTGCTGCTCCGTCGGCGGCGCCCAATCTGACCTTACCAATGGATTACCTTCATGAACGCACTGGTCACCGGTCGCAGGATTAAGTGCCTGACCTGCGTGAATGACTTATCGAAGGAATGCCCGACGACCACCGTGGCCTTTGCGAATTCAGGCATGCAGGTCACGCGTATTCTGGACAGCATAGCGCTGTCTCAAAGCTATCAGAATGAAATAAGAGCTGGCCAGGGCCGGGTATATCTGCAGAGAACTTGACCTCTGGATTTATGAGCATGGCGTGAAGCCGCGGCCTATCCAGCTTGGGAAGCTGACTCAGAAGGGATTTATTAATATTTTTAACGGACGCTTTCGCGATGAATGCCAGAATGAGCACTGGTAAAGCGACGTCAGGTATACCAGCCATCAGAGAATGACGTCAGGCTTATAATGAAGTGCCGCCCGCACTCCACGCTGAATTATCAGACGCAGTCTGAATTTTCCGCGGCTGGAGAAAGAATAAGTCTGATAGTGAAGGCTCCGACATTACTGACCGAGCGCTGTATCTAATCTTGGGGCAAATCAGCGGAAGAGAAGGAGTACAAAACTGATGGTGCAGATTCTGTACAGAAACCAAGCTGGCCGTAAGCAGGTAATCAGTACACGCAGAACAAATATACAGTGAAAGTAAAATTCGGTCATATGAAGTTAACCACGGGGACGCGTGCACGCACACGAACGGTCCACATTATAGGAGGATAAACCGGTCTGAACGCTGTGGAGAAAATGCCAGTTCCATATCGAATGAGCGCTGCAGCTAAACGGTAACCCGACGGTCAGTTAATATACACATTGCGCACGATGGTGCGGACTCGCCCCAGAAGGTTAAGGTCTTTCTGCCGGCACCAGTGAAAAAGCGTTCCCGACCGTTCATCCCCCTCGTCACACACCATCCCCCCTCCCTGGGGGAGGACCGGCGTCTGACGGCCCACGGAAAAGAAATCCCCTAACATCGCGCAGCCCCTGTCGTCGACCTGCCACAGGGCGTGAAGGTGAACATTTCCCCTGGCCTTATCTGAGGAAGTCAGGCCACCACGTGCGCCCCATCAGCGCCATGCCCGTGTTTTCATCCATCACCACCACCTCATAGCGGATGATTTCCCCGCGCAAGTGGAATACAAAAATAAAAAACCAGTCATTCATTCTGATGCTCAGATAATGCCGGACCGCAGAATAGGCAAGGGGCATGCTTAAGCTGCACCCGTGAATGTGGCTAAAATACGGCACTTGCGTGCCGATACCAGGAGTAATCGCATTACCTCCCCCACCGGAATGATTTACCCTGGAAACAACTCAGCAAAGAGAAAAAACTATGGGAACTGCTAAACCCCCCGTTTTTATCCCTGCATCACCGAAATGTCTTGCTGCCAGCCTTCGTGAAATAGCTGACCTGGTCGAAGAAGGCAGCCGTGAAATACGCGAGGCGGAGGTCTACTACGACACAGCGGAGAACGGAGAACACCTCACCCTTTACCGCGTGGTACATGCCCCCGGAAGTGCAGAGAAGTAGAGTTAACACGGATTACCAAGTCCTGATGCAGGGAATTGTTCCGGGGATGCCTGCAGGACTGCATCGTCCTGATGCAAAACCTTTTTTAAGCCCAAATTGAAGGTTTACCCTGCTGTCAGTCTGAGTTGTGCGGTTGAAGCGCCATGCCGACCTCCCTGAATCGGCGGCCCCTGATTTGAACGGTCCGCTGTTTCTTAAGAGGGACACGTCTTCTTTTGAGAGTAATAAACCGCGTGCAATTCATCAAAGCATCAAGAGTCTGTGGTGAGGTTGTCATTAATTCGTGCCAATGGAGGATTTTTCAGTGTTAATTCAAGACGACGAGAAAGCCCACGTCATTATTGGCGAAGCGGCACTCAGACTGGCGCTGGGGGAGAGAGAAATCAGCGTTGCCTCGCTACTGAGCGAGCTGGGCCTCATGGCGAAAGCCGGGGGCAGTCCTGACCGGCTGGCACAGATAGCTGAGGCGCGTCGCTGGCTTAGCAGCTTCAGCTCTCCGGTAGGCGCATGGCGGAAGGTGCCGGACCTGCAGACCCTTGCGGCCCTGAACGAAAAACTGAACTGACAGTTTGATTTGACGCCACTGGACGTAGTCCGGCTTCGGCCGGAAGAAGACGAAGCAAACAACTTTACAGGTTTCTCCAATAAAAAATTCTCTCCTGATATCTGTCAGGAAATACATATCCACTGACGCATATTGTGTAAGCAAGCTGATAGCACATATCAAAATGTGCAGGACAAATGGCATGGATTTGCTAATCCAGCGTCAGTGACTATGGTTACTGTCGCTCAGGCCGGAGCCGGCAGGCCCGTACAGGTCTGACGGCATGTGGACTTTATGGCGGACGGGCGTGGTTCCGGCCCGGGTACGGCAGTCATAAGCCGCTGTCGTCTGCCATGCGCCCGAGCACAATTTCCAGCGCGCTCCGCAGCACGTCCTGCTCCACGACTCTCTCGCTGGTCTCCAGCATCTCTATCAGGCACAAAATGACGGCTTTGTTTGTCACGTAGCCATGGGCAGATACCAGCTGGCAGATGATGCCGCCGATTATCCGCTGTTCTTCCTCAAAGCGTGCGCCTTGGTTGCCGAAATAGTCAGTGATGGCGCCTTCAGCCGTCTGTTGCATGCGTGGATCCTGTTGCCGGCGAGCCGGAAAATGTCTGTATGGTCAGGGGAAGCCATCCGGGGTATGCCCGGCAGGCTCAGTGTTTTTTGCTGTCGCCGGCCGGCCCATCCGCCGCGAGAAACTGCGACATGGTGGCGCCGCCGTTCGCCGCCGCAGGTCCGGTCCGGTCCCTGCGGCGGGATACGTCATTAATAGCGTGCAGGCACGCCTGTTGCCGGGCGGGCTCAACTTCACGCGCCGCCATGTCGGTGAGCTTTTCAGTGAGTGAGGCGCGGTTTAGGGCACCCCCGTCGTGAAGGAGCTTCAGCACGGCCTCACCCAGCATGATGTCGGCGAGCTTTTCTTCTTTACTGCGATTCATAGGTTTTCCTGATAACAAGGCCGCGGGCGCACCCGCGGGCATGAAATTTTTTTGTATGAGAGTCCGTCTCAGGGGGCTGTCCGTTGTATTTTCCAAAAAGTTTCAGGCGGCTTCAGTGTCACCGGGGCACAACACGAAACCGGAAATTTACTGCGGGTCGCGGCCGAACAACAGGCCAATGAGCTGCTGGTAGTGGCGCTCCTCCTCCGCACCGGAAGCGTGCTCGAGACGCTGAAGCAGCCGGGTGCATATGGCCTTGCGGTTGAGGTTTTTTCCGGATGCCAGAATTTCCGCCACGATGCGTCCCAGCGTTTCCTGCTGGGTGGGCAGTGAAGGCCGGCTGAAGTGGTGCGCTATCTGGTCAGCTGTCTGCGGGTGTGACTCGTTTTGACGCATGGCGGGAGACCCTGTCTGGTTAATTAATATTCGTATAGTGTTCATTAAGTTATACAAAAAATAAATTCCTGTACAGGATTGTCTTTAAAAGACCGGTGGGTGTATTTAGCAAAAAGTGCTTATTTTTTAAAATCAGCATATTAGAAGATGCAAACCGATGCGTTAGGTTCGCCCCGAACTGTACATATTTACCGGCCCGCAGCCGTGCAGCCGGGGACTCCGCCGCTGCATACAAAAGGTGTATAATGATTATCCATACACCCGAAGGAGGTCCCTTGAGGGATGAAAACGACAACAACGACGCGCTGCTCGCCATGATTGGCAGGGCGGTGTCCGAGCTCCTTGATTCGGGCCAGTCGCCCCACCGCGAGAATATTGTGACCCGGCTGCAGCTGATGGGTGCCTGGAGCGGAAGCGAATCCGTCAGGACCCTGTGCATCAGGGCCCGCGAGCTTCTCATCACCCGGATCACCCACTGATACGGGAGCCTCGGGTCCCTTGCGCCATACCACCTTTGCACCGGCTTAGGCCGGTCTCAGAAAGACCTGCCGTTCCCTACGTTGCTGATAATGATGTCATCTTCAGCCCCCTGCGGCTGCCCTTCGTCTGCCGCACCCGGCGAGGCGAGCCAGGGAGAACCCTGCTGTGAGAGGCTGCCCGGCTGACGAAAGTCAAAGAGCCAGCGGCATGTGCCTTTGATGGCAGCCAGACGGGCCCCGTCGGGTTCGTGCAAGGACATCGCGTTGAGTTGCCTGATGAGCGTGGGTACGGTGACCTCTTCGTTTCTGAAAATGAGGTTCATGGCTGCTTCGCCTATGATTACGTGCTCTCTGTCTTTCGCGGTGATAGCCAATTTTGTCTCCTGGTATATCAGAAAAATATAATACCACGCAGAAAGTATAATGCATGAGAGACGGTAGTCTAAACCCGTTATGCCATACTGCAAAGCGCAGTGGTCTAGTTAAAATATATGCTACTGATTTAGCGCCTTATTTAAAAGAATGGTAAAGCAAGCTTATATTCATTTTATAAAGTCAGGGGAAACTGAATAGTAGCCATCATGGCAGTGATACAGGCTTGTTACTGGCGGCCTAAAAGTGCCATTTTATGCTTTGGGTTTGGGCTCAACGTTCAGAAATCTACATTAATGTTCCAGAATGACTCGACTTGCCAGGGTCGGATTAAGTGTTGCCATCAGGCTGGAGAGATAAAACTGGTCTGGGGCTACGTCCCTTAAGCATTGCCCCTTCGATGCAAACATCGCTCTCAGAAAGTCGAACCGCTTGATATTGACCGGTTTCGCCTGAAAAATACAGACAGGTACCAGCAGCACCTGCTTCTGACCCACTCCTCATATGTGATATATTTATAATCAGATATAACCGGGGTAAGCCGTGAGTTTAATCCACTTTTGCGGAGATTTTTGAGCCAGATGAGTCAATAATGAAAGGACCATCCCAAGACGGGTTGTTTTTGTGGGGATAAAGGCGTCTTTACCCCTCTGCTGAGGCATAAGACATCTTGTTCATTCCGGCAACCTCCAACAGGAGTTTATGAATGTCGGTTGTAGAACATTTCGTCATGAGCTTTCCAGACAGTCATTTTTAGCTTTTTTGCATGAGATGCTCAACACGATTAGGGTTACGATGATACTACTCTGATTGTTGCCAATGGATAGACTCATTCAAAATAAGACATTAAAAAATATCACAAGATATTTTCAAATAAACAGAATTTTAGCTTCAATATCATACACTTTTTACATACAGGTATCAGAATGAGCTTCAATATACACGATAAACTGATTCATGAATTTGAGTCTCCAAAGGGACTGTTATACAGAATGATTATCATTTATGCATGTACGATGGTTGGGGTGATAATGTTTCTCTCTCTTCTGATGGGGGATCTTTCTAATATTAACTTTTACCTTTTTATTAATTTAATAACAGCATTTGTAACAGTCTGTTTTATAAGGGAATCATTTAATATCCATTCATATGGCCATCACATGATGATATTCAGGTTAAGTCTTTTTTTACTGCTTAATTCTTCACTTTTCTCAATGGCTGGAGGGGTTGGTTTATTAAGCAGGGATGTGGCATCAATGTGCTCTGCGTTGATTTACGCACCAGCGATGATTATCATAATTCGTTCATTTAAAAAATTCATAAATTACGTAAATAAAAACTACCAAGGTGCGGTGAGCCTTTCTCTAACAGATGAGTTAACAGGCTTACCGAACAGAAGACATCTGAACAATAAGCTCAGAGAAATGGAAAACAGGCAGGGTACGGTGTGTATTGCTGATGTAGATCATTTTAAAAAAATAAATGATACTTATGGACATGAAGTTGGTGATAAAGTGCTAAGAAATATCGGACTCAAACTTAGCAGTTTTTCTCAGGACGATGTATTCGTTTCCCGTTCAGGTGGTGAGGAGTTTGTTATATTGATTTTTGACAATGTGAACGCAGGAAATTTCATCAGAAATATGAAGTCATCAATATCTGAAGTGTGCAACGGGAGTGTGGGTATTACTCTGAGTATTGGTGTTGCAATTAAAGGTTCAGAACAGTCATCTTCTTCCGCAATCAGTGCTGCAGATCATGCTCTTTACGGAGCCAAAGAAACCGGTAGAGACACCATCATGTATGCGCAGCGCCCGTAGCTGGCTTTAGAGCCGTATCTATAAGCAGCGGGGCACTATTAGAGGATAATTACTGTGTTTTTTTAAAATATCATTGCCTGTCATTCACGCGCACGTTGTGTATTATTCTGCCTGAATATTTTTTAGATGTGCGTGAATATAATTTTGCACATGACCGGTTATAGTTAATAAGGGAATATCAACTTACCACCTTAACTGAATAGAAACGTACAAGTTAAATATTTCGGATTTTTTTGTGAGGATCAGTTTGTATTTCTATAGTTATTATACTTTACGGGAGAATATTGGCTATCTCGACTTTAGCAGGCCCCAGGCGGTAACGCTAACCCGGGCCGGCGTCCCGTGGTATTTAAAAATATAAAGTAGTTACGCGTTTTTTACCGATATTGCTTTCTCCAGCCCCTTCCTCGGGAAAACCAGCCAACTTTCGTCCATGCCCAGACTCACTCCTCAGGAACGGACGAAAGTAACCCGCACTACTTTTCTGGTAAAGAAAAAACAAATGAAATTGCACCATCTTTATTAGAGCTGTCTGCATGGCAGTTTTCCGCGCCAGGTGACGCAGGCATCACTTCAATGTTCCTTAGGTATATGAAATTACGAACTTTTATACCATAAAAGCCGGAGAGATACTTGGTTAGTATTCAGACTGAGTGTGCAAAAAATCACTCATTCTGCTTTATCAATCATTGTTAGCTCAGATACACTGTATCCAGCTCTCGTGCCAATTCCCTTTGCCACCTCGCCAGCAAAACATGCCAGGCATTAGGGACAGATACAGATCTTTTTTCCTTAACTGACCCACGCGTTAAATCACCGGGACTCAAAATAAAAGGTAAGAAAGCGATCTTAATCCCTTTTCTTTTTTCATGTCGGCATCTTGTTATATGAATATTTTTAAGCCGCTAAAGCAATCCCTGAAAATTAAATTTTAATTAACCATAAGAATTTTATATTACTGTTCTTAGTGATTTAATTATCTAAGCTCATCTGCTATCGATAGCTCCAGTTGCTCTATAGCAAGACGTAGTGGCAGGTATTCGCCGCCGGGTAAAGGGGAAAAAGCACCTTTCATTTTTTTAAGTTCGGCAAGAAGTGCCTGTAACGAAATATCTTCGCCGTGCGATGCCAGCCGCAAGCAGCAGTTTCCTAACAGGCAGCTCGCCATGTGCCAGACGTTATCCCACGCATAATCATCAGTCATAGCCTTCGTCCGTCAGGTTCCCGCGGGGCGGTTTTCAAGCTGTTCAATCGCCAGCTGCAGGGAAAGTGCTCCCAGACTGGTACGGTCATCATCTTCAGCCTGCACAGCTTTAAGTGTGGAAATCAGCAGCTTGCTATCGAGAACCCCACCACCCGCTATCATTCTGAAACAGACACTACCCGCGATATAGCACGCACCGAGCCACAATTCATCGGCGTCATTGTCATCTTCAAAATATTTTTCATCGTCCATCATATCCCCTAAAGGCTCATTGCTCACCGTACGTATAAATATACTATACGGCAAGACGAATGAAGCCTATCCGTAACATGAATGGCTCAAAGCGGCATAGAGACACCAGCAATTGTCAAATATCATACTACGGCTTAATCGCGCTGACGGTTAGGCTTATGAGCATCGGCAATTCAACCATCGTTCTGTTCAGCTTAAACCAGCTTGAAACAAAGAGGAGTAAAGGTCCCCACTTTTCAGACTTTACGGCGTGGGCAAGAATTTCAGGAGCCTTACTGGCAGCAGCCTGCTGCTGAAACTTCGGGGGGATTCTGAGCAGAACTATGGAACGTCTTTCTTAAGGTAACTGCAAAGCCAGGCCCACCACAGTTAGCTATGAAGTAATGCCCACTATAAGTTGCTACTACACCTCATCGTTATTCAAACTGTAGTAAAGTTTTCCTAACACAATTAAGGACCGTCCCTGGGATTTTCGATGCAGATTGGTATCACGCAATGAGTAAACGCAGCCGCAATATTCCTGTTGATAAAATTGCTCACGCTTACTGATCTCAATCATGCGCCCTGAGCCCCCCTGCTTACGCCAGTTATGATCCCAGTACGTCATGCCCGGGTAATTACCGGCGGCACGATGGCCACATTCATTGATCTGTTGCATGTTTTTCCAGCGTGAAATGCCCAGAGAGCTGCTGATCACATTGAATCCATTCTCAAAAGCATAAAGTGCAGTGCGCTCAAAGCGCATATCAAAACACATGGTACAGCGCACTCCGCGTTCAGGCTCTTTTTCCATACCAGCGGCACGTTCGAACCAGTTGTCAGTATCATAATCAGCGTCAATGAAAGGCACACCATGCTGCTCGGCAAAACGGATGTTTTCGTCTTTTCGCAGTAAATACTCCTTTTTTGGGTGAATATTCGGGTTGTAGAAATAAATGGTGTAATCAATACCCGAAGCCTGAATTGCTTCCATCACCTCACCAGAACAGGGGGCGCAGCAGGAATGCAGAAGGAGTTTATTTTCGCCATGAGGTAACGTCAGTTTTGGACGCGTAAATTCGCTGTTGGTCATGTTTTCGAGCTCATAAGAATTGTGCAAAAGGAAAGAGTATACGGTGTTCAGTCTGAGAGGGGAAAGTATGCAGGCAGGAAACTCAATCCCCACCCTGAAGGAACTCATATTTAGGATCCTACAGACTACACAGCAGGCATGACGTTGTTAAAACTGCCGCCACAACAGTATACATTTCCTGTTCACACGATGAGGCCTTTGACGCCATGCCCGATTGTGGAACGCCTCAACGTAAGGGAATATATCGGCCAGTGACACAACCCGGGCTTTGTAGATCCATTTTCTGATGCGTTTTTTTTCAGCGAACTGAAGAAGGATTGGGCAACTGTATTGTATCAGCAGTTGCCGGGGACTCATGCCCGGAGCCTGATTATTGGCCCGGCTGCTGACCAGCATAAAGGCAAGGTATGCCGAAAATCACCGCCGCAGCCCTGTATTTCAAATATTTGACCTGGGCACTCTCGCCCGCAGGGTTTCAGCGCACTCATTGGGGCGGAGACCGTTAACAGTGACACAAAATAAATACGGGGAAGACGAAAGATTTCGCCGTCGGTGCCGGCTTTCGAGGCTCCTTCTAAATGTTAATGATTGCCGCCATTCAGTTCAAAACGGCGATGATGATTTTTTATATCAGCCTTAATACGGCCGGGAAGGCAACGCTGGTTGTCTGCATACGTAAGCTTATGACCTCCCTGTACGCCATTGTCATAAGCAGGACGTTACTGCAGGACCGTTAATCGCAATTTTGAATATTTGATGAGCCAGAAATTCAGATCAGCGCTGACTGTAACGTCGTCAGTGCTGTTCTGATGCCACTCTGAAAAAGTTCTGCATGGCCATCAGCGCTTTGCCGGTCATGGCGATTTCCGAAACAATCACCGCGTCATGATGTTTCAGCCACGTCAGGAAGTCTGGGTCGCTCATGTAAGGGCTAAATGAACCAAAAAGCAGTTTCAAGTGCAACAGGTCGTTAGCCCATATCTCCAACGATAGGTACTCGCTCTCACTCAGTTGCCTGAGCAACTCATCTGTCTGCGCTTTGATTTCTGTAATGCGGCGGCACTTTTCATGCATAAGGATCTTCACCTCTCGTTATCTTTCTTTATTTTTGGCACAAAAGTTACCCGAAGCTGAGCGTTACGTGGCCATCAGATGAACGGCGGTCGTGAATGCATGTTAAGCACGGCCGCCTTATGCAGAAATAGCTTATACTCTAAAGTTATCAACCATCCCGCGCAGCGCGTGTGCCTGTTCAGACAGTGACTGTGAGGCGGATGAGGATTCCTCCACCAGAGCGGCATTATTTTGCGTTACTCCGTCCATCTGGCTGACGGCAATGCTGACCTGAGAGATGCCGAGCATCTGTTCGGATGAAGCCAGTGAAATATTATCCATGGCCTCGGCAAGTTCGCCCACCATACCGACAATTTTCAGTATGCTGTGTCCTGCATCTGCAGCTGCCACTACTCCGCTATCAACAACACTTACTGCTTCCGCCATAAGTTGTTTGATGTCATGCGCGGCATTAGCACTACGCTGCGCAAGTGTCCTGACCTCACCTGCCACTACTGCGAATCCCCGTCCTTCTTCCCCTGCACGGGCAGCCTCCACCGCTGCGTTGAGGGCAAGAATGTTAGTCTGGAAGGCAATGCTTTCAATTACGGACGTAATATCGCGCACCTTTGCGGCGCTCACAGATATGGCATTCATTGTGTCCGACATGCGCTGCACGTCTGTTCCTCCTGAACGGGCAAGTTGCGCCGTTTCACGGGCTGAGCCCGCTGTCTGCTGTGCGCCTGTAGTATTACTTTTTACAGTAGCCGTAAGCTGCTCCATGCTGGCTGCTGTTTCCTGCAGTGCAGCCGCCTGCTGCTCGGTGCGGGAAGAAAGTTCGGTATTACCTTGCGAAATTTCATCCGCAGCCAGCGCCACGGAGCTGGCTGAATCCTTTATCTGCGAGATAAGTCCCCGCAGATTTGCCTGCATACCATCCAGAGAAGCCAGCAGGCTTGTCGTGTCCTTGCGATGCAGAATCACCTGACTGGTCAGGTCACCAGAAGCAATTGCTGCTGCAAGTATCTGAGCATCTGCGGGCTCCCCGCCTAACTGGCGCATCAGTGTCCGGACTATCATAAAAATTGTCAGAAGAGAGAATAAGACAGAAAGAATCGTGAGTGAGAGCAATAGAATGGAGGCCTCACGTATAGATGCACTATTACGAGCCACCGTATCCCTGCTGAGCTTATTCTGTACGTCTGTAAGCCCGTTCAGGGCATCAGAGAGAGCCTGCTGCGCCGGGCGCGCCGTATTCAGCAAATAGTCAGCGGCTTTTTCTGACTGGTCATTATCCAGCCCCATTTTTCCCGCAGTTGCAAGAGTATTCAGAGCAGCACCGTCTGAAGACAGGATATTGTCTAACGCTAACTTTCCTTCAGGAGAAGCGTTATGCATCATGCTGGCAACAAGCCTTTCGCGATCCTGAACATACTTTTCATGTAAATCACTGACCCTTTGCCACTCATTTTTCTCCTGCTCAGGATCTTTGAGCAGAACGATGTCTCTGACTGAAACTGCCATATCATTAACAGCAGCACGCATATTCAGGACAAGCGTAAGACGCTTCATTTTATAATTTACCGTATCTTCCATGCCTCGCCTGGATTCACTGAGCGAGTGCAGGGACAGTCCGGTGCAGATTAAAAAACATATAACTAAAAGGCCGTAGCCGCTGAAAAGTCGAACCGATATTTTCATTATTTTTACCTGGTGGGCGGGGGAACAACTCATATATCGGCTTGGGGCTGGATACTAATAGCTTTGATAAGTTACCAACTGTTTCTACCAGTCTCAGCAAAGATCCCATTACATCCGGCTGATGACCCGTACCGCTTAGTGGCGAGAACCGACTGCCCAACAATGAAAAAGGCACTCCGTACGGAGTGCCTGGCAGAGCAAGGTCTTATGGGTTGCTGTTGTTTCTCTGGCGCTGCATTTTGTGTGCTGTCATTACTGTTATCGGCCCGCAACAGGAATAATCCATGCGCTGCACCACATTTTGTTAATTTTATGGCAGCCAATCACTTTGGCGCTGAAGTAGAGGAAATAATGGATCTGGTGTGATTATGCCACTGACGTCAGACATTTTGCATGGCGTGAGGCACATTATCCGAATGTCAGTGCCTCACTGCTATTTTTATAATTTTTCAGAAACTTTTCCAGTTTTCCTCAAGGCCTGCTGTCTTTTTCTTCACAGTCGTCCCGTGCGAAGATGATAATTTCACTCCGGAAGCACTAATCGCATCTTTTGATTTCAATTCTGACGGTACTTTAATGACAAAAGTGGCTACCAGCTCGTTAAGAACGTTGGCCTGCTCCATCAGTGAATGCGAGGCGGCAGAGGCTTCCTGAACGAGTGCCGCATTCTGCTGCGTCACGTCATCCATCTGGTTAACTGCCTGGTGAACCTGGCCAATGCCCTGCATTTGCTCGTGCGCTGCAGCGGCTATCTCATTCACCAAATCTGCCACCTGACTAATGGCCTCGTTCATATCACCCATATTCTGTCCAACCTCATCTGCCTGACCTGCCCCTTTCTCCACGAATTTTATTGATGACTCAATCAATTCTTTTATTTCACGAGCTGAAGCCGAGGATCGCTGGGCAAGATTGCGCACTTCACCGGCAACCACGGCAAACCCACGTCCCTGCTCCCCGGCCCGTGCAGCTTCTACGGCCGCATTCAGGGCGAGAATGTTGGTCTGAAATGCAATACCTTCAATCAGCGAGATAATATCGGTGATTTTGGCAGAGCTGTTCCTGATATCAGACATCGTCCCCATCATGGCGCCTACCTTTACAGAGCTGTCTTCTGAGAGCTTGCGGGCATTCTGCGATAATTGGCTTGCCATGCCGGTATTTTCAGCGGTCTGACGTACCGTCTCACTAAGTTCTGACATGCTGGCTGCCGTTTGCTCAAGCGAAGCCGCCTGTTCTTCCGTTCTGGCTGAGAGGTCCTCATTTCCCGCCGAAATCTGTGAAGAGGCCGTGCTGACGGACTGGGAGGAAGAGCTTACGGATAACAATGAAGAAGCAACATTCGCCACCAAATTATTGAATGCTTGTGCCGTCAGGCCTATTTCGTCTTTACGCGAGTCATCCGCCCGCAGGGTCAGATCCAGACGTGAACTGGCCTGTTCCATCGTGGAACGCATAGCGTTAAGGCTTCTGCGTATACCGGCTATAGTCTTAATGGCGAAGAATCCAAGGATGAGAATTAGAATCGAAGCACCCGAAATCATGCCCCAGAACGTGACCTGATAGACGCGGGTATTCTGATTTTTTAGCCCTTCACCAATGTCCACGTTCAGTTGCAGCTGCTTTTTGTAACCTGCAATGAGGCTTCGGGCAGCGGCACCTGCTCCGTTGCTGCCCTGAATTTCACTGAGCGAAATCGCATCATTCTGCTGCTGGGATGCTTTCAGGAAGGTAGGTAGCTTGTTCTGAATAACCTGTATCGTGGCGAACCCCGCTTCGGTCATGCGCCTGTCTTCTTCACTTGAAACATCATTATCGAGATAGAACTGATTGAGAGACTTCAGATTATTCAGCTGTTCGCCTAGTTGTTTTTCAACCTCGGCCTGCCTGCCAGAGTCTGTCGCACTCTGGTGCCTGTACATCCAGATAAGTAACTGGTTACTGCCATCGACCATTTTTCCGATATCGATAATTGAAGGTACGGTATTGCTTTGAACGTACTGAAAGCGTGACTGAAACCCAGTCACGATCATAACGGAAATAAAGACTAAAGTGATAAGAGAGGCTGAAAGAAGAGAAAAAGTCAGGAACAGCCGCTGTGTAATTGTCATTTATCGTTTCCACCTGATATGTTGGCGTGAGTTGAGGGCTGTACAACGCAAACTATGCATGAACACATAACACTATCGGCTGAAGGTGAAAAATAGTTAGCTAAATTCTATCTCCATATCCATAGATTCTGGATAGTAATTGGCACTCTCTGAAATTGCCAGTCCAAGCGTTTCGCATATTGGTAATGTTCAGTTAAGCAAAATTAGGTAATCGTCATGCATCAAAAGTCCGCATTTGGCTCAGAGCGGACCTTGCCACGCGCATGTCCGCTCTGAGCCAAACGCGGAAACTGTCGGTTGTAATTGGGTTCAAAACCACCACTAGGCGATTTTCTTTTGCCACCCGCATGGACTCGGTAAAACGCCAATACTACCGAGTCACCAGTAATGGGGCTTAACAGCAGGCTTCTTCTTGGTCGGAACGCGATCTGGAAACTGATGCGCCTGTAGCTCAGCAATTTTGACGTTCTTCCTCACCCAGTGGGCGTAATTTTTGAGGGAGCCAGGAACTTCGCGATCTATTCCTTCTCGGTGGGGAAGAATGATGCCAACTGTGATTTCGGGGAAGTCTTCCTTTATCGCTTTTAACGCTGGCGTCATATCAGTATCGGCAGACACCAGAACTATCTGTTCTATCTGTTCTATACGTTTATCAGCTTGCAGGTGCTGCTGTTGTGAAAGGAACCTGTACATACCGATGGCTAAGCTTACATCGGTTTGTTTCTCTTCCAGATCCCATATATCCCCCTTATCCTGCCTTGAAGCCGGTGTATGTTTATCTATGTAGCGGGGAGCTGTGCCATGCTCTAACCGGTGTTTACCCAGTGTCACTGCTACGCCTTTCGCAATCAGGGCGCGAATGTAGGTATCCTGAGCTTCTTTAGATTGGATTCCTAAGGTTGCAAGGCTCGGCAATACCGGAGACGTGAAGTAATTTACCTGAATAGTCTCAGAAGCAGGATTTTGTATTTTCGTGATGTGGGTTAGCAGGGCTGGGAGGTCTAGCCACTTATAATTTGTACCGGCCAGCAGGCCATAAAAGAGGTTGTATCCGTCTATAAAAAAAGCGGTGCGCACGTTTGCTTCCCTTCAGATACGAAAAAACCGGCTCGCTGGCCGGTTTTTTCACCCCAACAGCCAGTGAACTTAATCGCTGCGTTCGGGGTTGAGTTGTAGTTAGAATACTATTCTATTGTGACGTGTCCGTCAATATCTACTACTCATCCGGAATTACGGCCTGCATACCCGTTCACAATCTGCCGCCGTTCGGCAAACGCCCATATTGCTCAAACAAAAACGCCGCTTCATTGAGCCGCATTAAATAGGCCTGAAAGCCTGACTTACGTCAATTTCAGTCGTCAAAATAGCGATGTATCAGGTTGCTAGCCACAAGGATTAGCACCATTGCAAGAAACTGATATCCGCCGATCGCGTACCACGGCCGCTCGTCGAAAATCCCATATGCCAATGTCAGCTCCTCGCTCAAAGCTGCCAGTCATACCTGCTTAAAAAAGAAGTTTAACTTAGGATATTTTCCGTTTTCCAGGCGGCTCCATTAAAGCGAGTATGGTGATTCAGTTCTTATCCCTGCCGCCACCGGAGGCCATCAGAAGGAACATTCCGGCTTCATCCGGGCACGGCTCAGCTTTCCAGCCGCAGCGGTCAAGCAGTTGCTTCCGTTCTTCCGCGCAGCCAGTAGCCCTGGTCATAAGCGGTCTGATTTGATGTCCATCATCATCAAAAGCCGCGTCTAGAGAAGAACGGGACAGGTAAAACGCGTTAACGCTGGCATTTACTGGTATCGCATTCCGGCCTGTCCATTCCCTGTCAGTGAGGAGCCGGAATATCCAGCGCATCTCCTTTGCCGTTTCAAGCGCGTATGTCAGCCGGAACAAATCATTCTGCTCCGAAAGCTCACCGGAGCAGGAACGCCACAGATAATCAAGCTTGTGGAGTATCTTTGCTCTGGCTCCCAGAGTCCTGCCCTGCTTCAGTAACCATTCGATATCAGGCGCCACGTCGCGGGGAAACCGGTGCTGTTTTAGTGCGGTGGACAGCCAGCGGGTCAGGAACAGATTTTCCTGTGATTCAGAGCGGATCTGGCCGTCATCTTTTGCCAGCTGAAGTGCGACCATGGCGCACCATGCCAGGTGAGCGGATTTTTTCGTTAATGATTCAGTACTCACAGATACTTACCTCTCCCTGCTGTTACCCACCTTGTATGCCTCATATGTCAGGTATAAAGTACCAGTTATACCGTTATAGTTAAATTTACTGAATGTTTAAAGGGTTTTTTACTTTATGCGTTTACGCATGAAGGCGACAACCGTTATACCCTGTAACTCATCAGCTAAGTGTCGCCGGTGGCGCGGCACAGCCGCCCTGTATTGATAGGAACCACCAATCCAACCCCTCGCCCTGCAAAGCCAGACCCGCTATCAGCGACTAAGAAGCCTATTCTGCGCAGTCGGAGTGGCCCGGTCGCAGACCGGGCGTATCTCCGCGTTAGCGCCTCTGGCGCTTACGTGCGTGTACTCAGTAGCCTCAGCATCATGTCTGAAGCGATATCGTTGTTTAGTTACAACACCCATTATAAAGCCACTCTGTTCCGGGCCTCCGGCCCGGTGCGGGGCGGCTTTGCATGGGGAAGGGATGCTGAAACGACTGCTGTTGCCACCATAGATGAATGTTGTAACTAATTCAGTCTGCCCCGGCCTGCCGGGGTGCTACTTATTTTCTGTCATAGTTTCGTTTTACTGCTGCTGGAAAGGAGTGCCCTGAGCAAGGCGAAGGGAGCTACCCGATGCCTGCGTAGCGGGCTCCGGGGACTCTTTCTTTAGAAAGCATGTTTTGTTCAGAAGTAACGTTCGGAATTAACGATATCCGGAGGGGTATTTCGAAATTAAGAGCACTGAAGGAGGCACATGGATGAAAGGTTCGAAGTTAAGCGATTGCTGAATGTCCTTTCTTGTCGGCCGCGGCCGTCTGATTTCGTGAAGAGTGGTCAGGAAGGTGCCCGACACCGGATTTCAGGCGCGCGAAAGCCTGCCGGGCGCGGGATTATCCGTTCAGCGCCAGCACAGACACCGCGACGGGCGCGGTTATTTAAGAGGGGGGTAAATCAGAGGGTGACGCCGGCACGCTCCAGCAGCAGGCGATAATACCGCTCCGCGTCGGTGACGTGAAGCTGAGGGTGTTCTGCCTTAAGGGCCGCTTCCAGCGTGTAGCGCTGCGCCGGCGGACATGACTGACTTGATGACCAGCGAACCCACGCAGCTTGCCAGCGTCCGGCATCAGCGCGCGGACGCAGCTGCCGCAGCCTGCCAGCGTGGCCATCCAGCGCGGCCTCGAGGTCGGAAGTCACGCGCTGCTTCTCGGCCCGCAGCTCCGGACTGACAACCCAGCGCTTTATCTGCTTCAGGCGGTTCTTCAGCGAGTGATGGTTATCGATGTTGATGCCCAGGCGGGCCATCTTCAGCTGGTGACGCGCATACTTCTCGCGCATAGACTCGGCAACGCCAGAGGCAACAGCCCACTGGCGATACTTGTGCAGCCACTCCCGGACGTTTTCGACGGTCATGCCGCGCGAGGTAAAGAAGCTTTCCGTCAGGAAGATGCGCATCGGTTTGTTCTGGCCCGAATCGCTGTCGCGGTCGCGGTGCACTACCGCATAGTCCAGCTGCTCCAGCACCCGCAGGGCATTGAGCAGGACGTCGTATGCCTTGCGGCCACTCTCATAAACGTGCAGGACGCCCATGCGGCGGGCCATATCCTCGACCGGCAGCATGACTTCAAACATGTATTCGCTGTCAGGGCTGTAGTCGCAGTTCGCGGCCAGCACCAGCGACAGCGCCGTAAGGGCCTCGCGGCTCTCCGAGCGCGGGGTAATGCGCATGGGTCTTGGGCGGAACGTTTTATCGAACATCCGCGAATACGGGGTGTAGCCCTGACGGCGGAGTTCGGTCAGGTCGCCGTTACGGCACCAGTCATGGCCACGGATGCAGGCCACCACTTTTGACGCCATGCCGCGCGGAGTTTTCTCATTAAACTGAGGCTGGTGATTGCGGTGCGTTTTCGCCTGACCCTTGCGCTGACGGTTAGCTTCACCGCGACGCGAGGGACGGTATGCACCAGCGGGCGCTGATGCAGCCCCTGTCGGAGAAATTGTAAAGAGGCGTTCAGACACGACTCCCTGCGCTTATGTTGCGCCGGGGGAGTTGACCTTTAAAAGGCATAAAACTATACTCCCTGCATAGAGCAACAAACTCTATACAGTTTTAGTGGACCCCGGTAATCTTCACGTCGCCAAACTGAAGAGATTATCGGGGTTTTTGCTATTCTAGGCCCCGCACAAATTCACGTCAGAGCCTGTTCCCTGCCACCTTACGGCGTGGCCCACCAAGAATTTTCTAGCCGATCAGCAATCTAGCACTCAATAACTAAAGTATCAAGAAGGTAAGCCCACTAGGTCAGCTTCCTGTCACGCGCTTCACGTACAATCAACTGCCCAAGCACTTCTGCTTGCGTTAATCCATCCTGCTCGCACATATTCATGAGCAGTTCTTTAAGTTGCGGCTCAATGAAAACTTTCACTTCTTTATGAGTCACTCGTTTACGAGCAACAGACATACTCTGCTTTTCAGCATCGCTAAGTGCGTTGCCTTTTCTGTAAGGGCGCTTAGTTTTCGATGAGGATGATTCTTGATTCACAGCATGCGGCATTTCAGCCTCCTCACAGTTCAAAAAGGAATCTAGGATGAGGATACTACATCTACTGTAAATCAGCGACTTACTTTGAATGTCAGCGTGACCGGCGTTGGCGCGCCCGTCATGATTGAAAGATATGAGACCTGCGAAGTGATAATGCTACTGAGCGGGGGCCCAGTCGGTTCCAAGATCCCACCGGCTCTGCCAGTGAGTGAGATAGCGCTGCGCCACGTCCGGCATGTCCTTCAGCACAATGACGTTTTCCGAATTGTAGCGCTCACCTGAGCGGGTGAAGTTCAGCGATCCGGTTTCCACCGTACCCCCATCCACCACGAAAAATTTATCGTGCGTGATGGGAAAAACGCTCACGGTGCGCAGCGGTATCTGTGCCCCGGCAAGCAGCGTCATGGCCGACTGGCTGATACGGCTGCGGTTGGCCTTCTCATCCACGACTACCCTCACGTCCACGCCCCGGCGTTTTGCTGCCGTCAGCGCCTTAACCACTTCAGGGGATGTGAACGAATATCCCATCAGCCGGATGCTTTCCCGGGCATCACCGAGGGTGCTGTTAACCAGCTGCTCCGCGTTCCCCTCCGGTGAAAAGCCCACGGCGACTTCCGGCGCAGCCACGGCGCTGAACGCAGGAACGCCGCCCAGGACTGCCATTAACATCATGTATGAAGCGTGTTTACGCATCGTCTTCCTCCTGATAATCAGTAGCAAACCTGCCCGTCACGATCAGTTTGCCGCACGGTCGATGGCGGCCTGCAGCTGCTCTGCCGGTACGGCGCCGCCGAGGATAGTGGTGTTCTCCGTGGTGGCACCGCTCAGCGGCATGATGATGAAGCCCGGCGTACCGGTCAGTCCGGTGGCCTGCGCCAGACCGTCATTGCGTCCGGTCACCGCCTCCGCGGAGATGTCCGCAGGAGCTATCGGGTCAAAGCCAGCGGTGGCACTCACCCGGTCAATGTCCGCCTGCGTCAGCTGTCCCTCATCGTGCCCGGTGGCATAAATCCCGTTGTGGTAGGTCATGTAGGCCGACGGCCCTTTCTGTTTCCAGACCTGCAGACCGCGCTCCGCGGCCGTCCGGGAGGTTTCCCATTTGCCGGCGAAGATGGGCCAGTCTTTGAAGATGTACTTAACGTCCGGGCGGGCCTTCATCACCTGCTCAACCACCGGCGCCATCCGGCTGCAGAACACGCACTGGTAATCAAAGAACTCAATCACCGCCACGCGCGCATCGTCTGGCCCCACCGCCGGCACGTCCGGGTCAGTGGTCAGCGGGCCCGGCAGCTTCACCGCGGCCGCGCGCGTGGCCAGCGACTGACGCTCTGCCTGCTGCGCCTGCAGCTTCTGGCTCACCTGCAGTAAAATTTCCGGATGTGCCAGCAGATAATCACCGGCAATCCGGCCAATCTGAGCCTGCTGCTCAGGGGTGAAAGACCCGGCGGGCTGCGCCGCCCCCGCAGACGACAGGCAGCACAGCAGGGCGGCCGTCATGGCCGCCTTCATAAAGGTGTGTTTCAAAGGGATGTCCTCAGCGCACGTGGCGCCACAGTGATTTGGGGATTTTGTCGTAAAGACGACCGGAAACCAGCTCGGCCCGCCGGTGGTCGGCGGCGGCGTTAAAGCGGTACAGCTCGTCCCCGGTCAGGGTGTAATTCTGATGCTCGGCCACCCTCTCCAGCGTGTCCGGTGACGTACACCGGCGCAGCCGGTACAGCCATTCATCTCGTGTCATCTTTCTCTTTTTTCTCAGCAGGTTAACGTTCCTTCTGGATATGACGCTGTGGCTCATGATTTAGTTCCTTATGTTCCATTTCCTGCCCGCGTGGCGCTGGCGGCAGCTCAGGAGCGTGCTGCCTGTCGAGCTCCCGCACCGCGCCGGACAGGGCTTTCCCCGAAACGGCGGGCTGTTCCGGACCGGCTTGCGTCCTGCCCCGCGCCTGCTCCTCGTGCACCTGCTTCAGCACGGAGGCCGGTACGCCGCCACCCTGTGTCGCATCGCCGTTAAGGCGCATATCCGCCGGCACTCCGGAGCCTGACAGCGCGCTCAGTACCGCCCGCAACGTACCGCCCGGCAATACGTCACTGCCGGCCAGCGCGGCCGACGCGTCACGCACCAGTGAAGCGTAGTCCGGGACTTTCTCACCCGGGAGGGACGGTATCTGCTGCTTCATCCTTTCCTCTATCCGGCTGGCCAGCTCACGCATCATATCAGGGTCGCTGGTGACGGAATGTTGCGTGTCAGCCGTCGGCAGGTCGCGAAGTACCGCCTGCAGCTCAGACTGTACCAGCCGCAGCAGCGTGGCATCCGGACGCATCGCGCGGTCGGGCAGCCCTCCGGCCACCTTCAGCAGCTGCGCGGAAGGGGCATGCCGTCCGGTCAGCAGCAGCACGCCCGAGGCCGGGTTGTCCCGGGAGGCCGCCAGCCCCTGCGTCAGATCGCTGACAATCAGCGTCTCCCCGCTGCGGCTCTTCTGCAGGATGGCGGCCTGCGCCCCGTCCGTGACCAGCTGGCGCGCCCCGCCCGCCTTTATCTGCCCGGTATCCGGCTGCAGCGGGATAAGGGTGAGGCCCGCCGGCTTGCCGTTGCCGTCATACGCCGGCAGCGCCAGGTGCGGCGCCGGAAACCTGTGCGTGGGCGGGATGACGCGTGCCGTCACCGACGCATCCTTCAGCCCCTGTTCACGCAGGAAGGTCCGCCCGATGGCGGTCTTCGCCACCGGCTGCCCCATGGCCCAGATGCTGCGGGCCTGCGCCCGCGCCGGTTCCGGCGTCAGCGCATCGTGCGCCGTGGCCGGCCCGGTGTCCTTCTCGCGCAGCGTGGCCACCCACTTATCCAGGCCGTCGGTCACCACCTGCACGTGGTCCCGGGCCCGCGAGACGTTAATGTAGAAGGCCCGCATGCCGCTCATGCGCTCACGCGCGCCCTCCGTTCCCTCCAGCACGATGTCATAGGCGGCGCTGGCGCCCTGCCCGCCGTAGCCCGTGACCGCCCACGCATAGTCAACGTGCCGGTCGGCGGTCACCGCAGCCGGGTCGATAACCTTCACCCCGTCCCGGTTCCTCAGCACGATTTCGCCGTTGTCGCGCAGCGCCTCCACCCGGTACTGCTCGTGCGCCGCGTGACCGGCCCGCTTCTGCGTTTTGTTCAGGCGCACGCTGTCGCCCTCACGCAGCTCGATGTTCCGCTTCTCAAAGACCTCGATTTCCGTGGCGTTCAGCTCCGCCGGCGAGTAGTACTGCATGCGGCCGTTCTCATCGCGCAGCAGCACCCGGCCGGTGCCGCGGTCGACGCCGGTCACGCTCAGGTAGCGTTCGTTTGCCAGCACCATCTGCCCCGTCTTCCAGTCCTGAATGCGGTTAAAGTCGTGCCGGCCACCGGTCACCCTGTCCAGTACCGGCACCGTCACCGCCCTGTCGCCCAGCTCTTTTGTGGCCACCATCGCGTTGTGGATCCCGCTGTTGATGGCCCGCCGGTCTGCGTTAAGCTGCACCAGTATCATGGTTTCCTCCCGTGCCGCGTCGGTGCGGCTCATGTAGTCGGCCACGATGAAGGCGACCGGATCCTGCGTTTCAGCCACCGAGCGGGCCGGCGGCACCGCCCCCGCCCTGCGCGGCACGGTTAGCGGCGACACCTGCTCAATTTTCTCCAGCGCCGCCCCGGCTTTATTTTCGATAACGCTGTAAACCGCCGACTTCAGGTTCGCATCGCGCTGGCGCACGATCTCCTTCATCACCGCCACGTCTATCGGGCTGCGCTCCTGCATCAGCCGGAACGGCGCGCCGCTCTCGGGCGACTCCAGCTGGGCCACGTCCCCCACCGGGACGGCACGCCCGTCGCCGGCCGCAATCGCGCGGTAGGCCGCCGCCGTGTCCTGGTTACCGAGCATCGACGACTCATCAATCAGAAACAGCGTTTTGTCGTAGCGCACGCTCTCGCCGGCGGCGCTGCGCTGCTGCCAGTCCATCACGAAGGACTTCAGCGTCTGCGCATCGATGCCGGTATCGCGCATCTCCTTCACCGCCCGGTGCGTGGGTGCCAGCCCGATGATGAGCGGACGTTCACCTTCCGGCAGGGTATCGATGGCCGCCTTCACCGCCGCAAACTGCGTGGTTTTCCCCACCCCCGCGTAGCCCTGTACCGCGGTGAAGCGGTCAGTACTCTGCAGGATGAGGGTGGTGGCCGCCTTCTGCCCGTCCGTCAGGCCGCTCAGCAGCGATGGCGGGACGTCCGGCATCAGGGGCACCTGGGTGTTCTTCCCGGCGGTGATTTCGCCGATGATGGCCTTTTCCATCTCCCAGGTGGCGCGCGCCACGTAGCGCGGTTCGCCCCCCACCTTCACCGGCATCAGGTCGCCGGCCTTTGCCAGCCGGGCAATCTCCCCGCGCAGGGCACCCACGTCGTCCGTGAAGCTCACGGCCTGGTCAAGCAGCCTGACCTCGGAGAACGAGACGTCCCGCATCTGCGCCACGGCCCGGGATACCGCTTTCTGCACGTCGGTACGCACGGCCGCATTCAGGGCAGTCAGCGCCTCGCCGGTCTCCTCCTTTCCGCTGGCCTGACGGACCAGTTCCAGCGGTGAGCGGGTGGTCCGCATGCGGGCAAGCCGCTCCTCCGCCCGGCTGAGCGCCTCGCCGGTGAAGATTTCCGCCTCATGTCCGGACTGCGCCAGCGCGTTCATCATGTTGGCCGACAGGTCACGGGCGTTGAGGCTCGCCAGAACGGTCCCCTGTTCGTTGTCCCGGCTGCCGGGGGCGCTGACGTAACCGTGCGTGACGTACAGCGGCCGGTCTGTCGCCACGCGCAGCGGTTTTCCCTGCCCGGCGCGCGTGAGCGTCAGGGCGTCTTTATCAACGCCGGTGACCGTCAGCCGGTCGCGCGCCTTCAGCCCGGCGGTTTTGTCCGCCGCCAGTGCAAACAGCTGCTCGCCCTGCGCCACGCTGATTTTCTCCGCAGTGAAGGCCCGCCAGTCGCCGGTCAGCTCCCCCAGCTTCACCCGGCTCAGCACGCCGTCCGCGTCAACCAGCGACAGCATGCGGGTCTCCGCATGCACCCGGTCAATCACGTAGTGCCGGGTGTCGCTTTTCTCCGAACGGTCTTCGAGCACCATTCCGGCCTGCCAGCTGGCCGGCAGCCTGCGCTCTTTAGCGGTCATAAATACCGGCGTGCGGGCTTCAATACTGACGGCGTCGCGCCCCAGCTTGCCCGCGTTCTGCAGGGCGTCACGTATGAGGCCGGTGAGCTGCTGCTGTTCGCGGGCCCCCACCACGCTGGCGGTCACCGTCGCGTCCGGTCTGCTCAGGTCCGCGTAGCGTCCGGCCAGCGCCCGGTAACGGTCCCGCTTGTCGCCGATGCTGATGACCCGGGCTTCCAGTCCGGGGGCCGGTTCGGTCAGTCCGTGCCGCTCCACGCCGGCCGAAGACAGGACCGATAATGCGTTTGCATTTGACTGACGGCCCGCGCTGTCCAGAAACAGCAGCTGGGCGTTCTTCTCGCGCGCCTCGCCGGTCAGCACCAGCATCTCCTTCAGTCCGAGCTTTTCCGCCCCCTCCACGATGAGCGTGCTCTGGGGTGAAAGGCTGAACGTGCTGTCCAGCACGCGGCTGCGGTACAGAATGTCGTCCTTCAGCAGCGCGGACTTGCCGAGGCTCATGCCGCGCTCGGCCGAGCTGGCCAGCACCTTCACTTCCCGGCCGTTTTCGCGTGACATTGTCACTAATTCTTCTGCGGTTTCACGCAGGCGCTGTACCGATGCCGGCGCGCTGAGGATGGCCACCGGGGCAAACTCCACGCCCCTGAGCCGTGCCGGCGCGTCGTTTTCAGGGGAACGGAAGCTCACCACCCTGTTCTCCTTCACCATGTCGGCGGCCAGCGCCTGCACGGACAGCTCATCCAGCAGGTGAATGTGCGAGGTGAACACGCCCTTGTCGCCGTCCAGCGGTGCCAGCAGGTTCTCACTGACGGCCCGGTCAATGGCCTGACGCAGGTGAGGCACCGACTGCTGCGCCTCGCCGGCCTCGTGTGCGGTCATCAGCAGGTCACCGTAGGTGAAGCGCGTGCGGCTGTCGCTCAGCACCGAAATCGCGGTGCGGACCGCCGCCATTGCGTCAGGCGGCAGCGGGCGCTCTTCACCCGGTAACGGCCGCTCAGCGGCCCGCAGCGTCGCCTCCTTCATCACCCCGGACAGGTCAAACCCGAGGTCATCCATCTGCCGCTGCCAGCGGTCCTGCAGGCGGGAGCGCCCGTCGGCCGTTTCGGGCTTGCTGATGGGGGTCTCCTTTGCAGGTCCGGGGATTGTCCCTGCGCGCCCGTCCGGGCCTTCCTCGCGGCTTACCCCGGCTTCAGGCTGCGCCCGCGTTCTGGTCAGCGCTTCCGTGGCCGGTACGGCTGCAGTGTCCTCACCGTAACGGCTGATATCCTGCTTACGCGGGCGCGTGTCCAGCGCCGCCACGTCCCGGCTTTTCAGCGAGGCCTCGTCGCCGACGCGCGCATGTATTTCGCGGTGGCGGGAGGAAAAGGCGTCCAGTACCTCGTCAGAAAACCCCTTCACCTCCCACAGCTCGTGTTTGCCGCCGGTGAGTTCCGTTTCAAACCCCAGCGCCTCGGTTTTCCCCTTCAGCGCGTTGCGGTAAATCTTCCCGAAGCTCACCTGGTGGCGGTACATCGTTTCGATGAATCCCGCGCCGTGCACGAAGTCGGTGGCCAGCGCCTTCCATTTGCCGGCCAGCTCCGTGACGTTGGCCAGCACCGCATGGGTGTGGATTTGCGGGTCCAGGTTGCGCGAGGTGTCGTGAGTGAACAGCGCGGCCACCATTTTGCCGGTGGGCACGATGGACGTGACGCCGTCTTTAGTGTCGCGCGCGCTGACCATCTGCTCCATCACCGCCAGCGTCTCTTTTACCGCCTCGTGATGCGCCTCAAGCAGGCGCCTGTCGCCGCCGGCAAGGATGAGCATTGAGATGCTTTTGGGGGCGGAAAAGGTGAAGTCATGCCCCGGACGGTGAACGTGGCTGCCCTGCACCTCCTTACCGAGCTCCACGCCGTTGGGCAGCTTACCGTGCAGCACGGCGGTGAACGCGTCCAGGTCCACCGGCCCTTCAAGGCCGAGTTCCCGTGCACCTTCGCCCAGCCACTGGCTCTGCAGGTCATCAAGAAAGTAATAGTTGTCCTTGCTGCTGTAATAGCCTGCGGCGTCCGCAGCGGACGCCACCGGGGCGACGGTCATCATCGTTCATACCCTCCGGGTTCATGGTGGTCGCTCATGTCCTGATACGCCTCGTAGTCGTCACGGTGGCGCAGGATGTTCTGTTCTTCATCGGCCATCAGGCGCCCGGCGCGGCCGTACTGCTCCGCATACGCCTCTTCCCGGCTCTCCGGGGAAGCCTTGCGGGTGCCCGCCGTGCGAAGCGTAAGTTCCCCGCGCTCGTCGGTTTCCACCGCCATCTGCAGTTCAGGCGCCTCGCCCCGTGCTTCAGCGACGGGGGCATCATCGTCATCCCCTTCACCAGACCCGGTGACCGGCTTACGGGCGGCCTTGCGGGCCAGCATGTCCAGCGCGCTCGGTCCCCGGAGCGGGGCATTCATCGCCGGCAGGACCGGCGCAGGGGTGACGGGGGTGACGGGAATAACGGGGGCCGGGCTGGCCTTCGCCCTCGTCTCAGACTGGTCTTCTGCAGGCGTTGTGCCGGGTGCCGTTACCGCAGGTGAGAGTGCAGGACTGGCCGGCACCGGGGTGTCCGTGCGGGAACGTGGCGTGAAGGCCCGGACGTTCGCCGGCAGCGGCGTGTCAGCCTGTTTTTCGCTACCGGTTACCGGCGCAGGGGCCGGTTCAGGCTGGTGATGCGCCTCCCGCAGCGGAAGAACCGGAGGAACCTCCGGCACGACCGTGACGGGTTCAGCCGCCTCAGGAGCCGGTCTGACCGGCGCGCGTGGCGTCACGGAGACCGTTTTTTTTGCGGACGCCGGCGTGCTTTTCAGCACCGGTGACGGGATATCTGCCCCGGCAGCCGGGGGGCCTTCCAGCAGCTCATCGCCGGTCGGGAAACTCAGCCCGGCGGTTCGGGCGGCGCTCTCGTTGTTCTTAATGAGGCTTTCCAGCTCCGGACTCAGCCGGTCGCGGAAATCCCGTTCGAGCAGCGCCGGGTGATACTTCTTCTGGCGGCGGTACTTCAGCGCCAGCTTCACCACCGGGTATTCGCCGGGGAGCCGCACGTAAAAGCGCAGGTTCGGCATCGTCATTATCTGGTCGTAGTCGACCACCGGTTCGTTGACCTTGTCCTTGCTGATGGAGATACCGTCGCGGATCTGGTCCAGACCGAAGCTGTTCTGCTCGCGCGCCTCGCGCCGGCGCTGGTGACCGAGCTCATCCTCGACCATCTTCGCCACCTCGGCGCTCGGCGAGCGGCCGTAGGCGCGGGTGTTCAGCAGGTCGAAAATGGCCTTGGCCATCTCACGGCCGTAGATGTTCACCAGCTGCGGGATGTTCTGTATTCCCAGCACAAAGCAGGCGCCGAATTTGCGCCCTTCGGCCAGCGTTTCGTTCAGCTCGGGGATTTTCTGCAGGCCGGCGATTTCATCGCCAATAACCCACACCCGCCGCTCGCTGTTTTCGCCCATGCTCTGCAGCTGCAGCGTGGCAAGCGACAGCCACATGGAAATCAGCGGGCGTACCGCCTTGCGGTGACGGGCGGTGGTGGAGATGAACAGCCAGCTGTTGTCATACTGTGCGTCGGTCATCCACTCCCGGACGCTGAACTCCGGCCTGCCGCTCCTGTCCAGCCCCTGCAGATAGCGCAGAGACTTGGCGTAGTTGGTCAGCACGGAACGGATGGAGATGGCGGTCTTCTCGATTTTCTCTTCCACCAGGTTGGCAGACGGGGTGTTCTTCAAAAATTCGCGCAGGCTTTTGAGATCGATGGACAGCAGCGTTTTCAGGAACGTCTCGATGCTGCGATCGGGCGCGGCGGCAAACTGCATCGCCGCGTCGCTGAAGATGGTGCGGGACGAAGAGACCCAGAAGGGATCCGAGTCGCCCTCCACCGGGATAAGCGCGGCGGTAAGGTTCTCGTAATCGACCCCCTCCGGGCACTCACGCCACAGCACCCAGTTCTCGCAGCGGCTGTCGTGCGGATTGAGGATCTTGTCCCGCCGCTCGTCATAGTGGGTCTCGATGAAGGTGCCGCCGGAGTCATAAATGATGGCCCGGTCACCGCGCCGGCGGATGTAGTCCAGCAGCCAGCGGATAAGGGTGGACTTGCCCACGCCGATGGTGCCGTGGATAAGGAAGTTCATCACCTCGGCGTTCTTCACCATGTGCAGCCCGCCAATCTGCAGGTCTGACTTCTCGCCGGCCTTCTTCAGCTGGCGGTTCACGTCGTCCAGCCTGTCGGTGAGCTTCATGCCGGAGATATACTCGTCCTCGCTTTCCTTTTTACCGATGCGCCCGACGTACCAGGCGATGTAGCAGAAAAGCGCGAGCGCGACGGTGCCACACCCGGCGGCACACAGCTTGAGGTTCTGCAGCAGCTGCGCGCCCTGCACCTGCATCCACTCGCTGGCCAGCAGCTGCGCCAGCGTCAGCTTAGTGGTGCAGAGTTTCGCCGGTTCGCAGTGCCAGCTGATATCCCACGTGGCCGGACTGCTGCGGTCCATCAGCGGCAGAAAGCTGGAAAACAGGCGGCCTGACCAGAACCAGAAGCCGTTGCGCAGCGTGTCATCCGGGGTGACGGCCCAGAACAGCCCGCCCGTGGCGACCAGGAAAAGCAGCACCATCCAGTGAGAAATCCACTGGTTCACCTGCACGAACATGCGCAGGCGGTAGGCGGTCATCTGACCGCCCTGTGTAAGGTTTTTAGGGGTGAAACTCATGGAAGACTCCGGCAAACGCGCAGGCGAAGCCCGCCCCGGGGGAGAGGCAGGCGGTCATAATCAGTAAGGGAAAACGGGCGTGCTGGCCCGGTCAGCTGTCAGAATAAAAACGGAGTAACGCGCAACGCCCGCCGCAGCCCTGACGGGCCGTCAGGGTGAGGAGGCGTCATATCACGGTAATTAAAGCGGCCACGGCCACACCGGCGTAAAGGGTGGCACGTACTGAAGGCAATCCGGGGAAACCGGGACCGGTAAACGGGAAACAGGCACCGTGTTGTCAGGAGAACGGGCGTCTCATGCAGCACCTGTGCCCTGCTTACCGGACCCATTTACGGCAGCGGCAGCCAGTGCCGCCACCGGGGACTTACATAATACCGGCCACGGATTTGGCCAGCTGCGCTTCCAGGATTGGTTTCGCCTCTTCAAATTTGAGGTTCACCTTGTTGGCATTTGATACCACGCGCGTCTGGTATTTGATGCGGTTGCCCTCTTCACTGCTGGTCTGCAGCTTCACGCCGGAACTTCCCTGACGCAGTGCGGACACGCTATCGGTGGTCACGGACGCCCTGCTGCGCTCTGAAATCTGCAGATCGGTCACCATTGTGTAGTTCACGTCCTCAACCAGCGCATCGGCGGCCATGCCAGCCAGCCCTGCCGCAAGGCCTGCACCGAGTATGGCCCCGCCCGACGTGCTGTTGTAGGCGGTGATACCGGCCCCCAGTGCTGCACCTGTCGCGGCACCTTCATAACCACTGCCCAGCAGCCCCTGCGCCGTACGCAGGTCCATTTTTTCAGCCTTCAGCACGTTGGCCTGGATCCAGTAATACGCCGCATCCGGCGAGGAGGTCACCGTATAGCCTTTCGCACGCAGGTCCTGTGAAAGCAGCGTCTGCAGGTCGCTCATGTCCTTGTCGGACGTGTTACGCACCTGCAGATAAACGGTCTTTTCGTTCGAAGGCTCAAGCCATACGGTCTGGCTCATCTGGGTTTTGACGTCGAGGTTTCGCTTTTTGATGGCGGTTCCCATCGCGCTGCAACCGGAAAGTACGAGGCATGAGGCGACCACAGCCGCCACAACTGAATTGCGGGTTTTCATTTGCAGATCCTTGTCAAAGATAAACGGGCGCAGGTGCACCCGGGAGGAAAATCATTTAGGGATATATCAGGGGGAAAGCCCCTCCGTCAGAAAGCGGAGGGGGTATTGGCGAAAGCTGAGAGAACTTAAATCTTTTTAATAAATTGGGCGAATTTACTCATCACGCCCGCAATGCCATAACGCATCAATTCCGAACTAATAATAGCTTGCATGATGAGGTAACTGATTAGAAGAACGAATGGCGCGGCATAAAATAACTGCGGATTAAATGCTGTAATGACTGCAAATATGCCATTGATCACTATCGATGCTGTACAGATTTTTTTAAACAGACCAGTTAATTTCCGCACCAGGAATGACTTAATCCTGACTTCTTTTGGTATTGAGGCTAAAAGCATGAACGGCGTGTACAACATAGCCATTATTGCAATTGACAGGATGAGCGTGAACCCGCCAAAGGCAAGAATCAGCCCCTGATAATGTAAGGTCGGATTAATCCATACATCGTCCGGAGGTACAAAACTATAAATGATATATGTGAGCGATAAGACATAAAATGACAAACAAGACAGAGGATAAACAGCGCTCAATTTGATCACATCGAGTACCGAGGGTACAGATTGTTTTCCAGACGCAAGGCTATCAAATACAAAATCCGCATCTTTCTTAATATCGTCATACATCATCGCAAGCACCCCTTACTTATCCGGCACGCCGCCTAAGTTCCTTTAATTTATTATCAAAGTCATTTCCAAGATTTTCTCTAGGCTTCTGACCTTGTTCATTTAACTCTTTATCATGACCAGCTTTAAAACTTCCCTTCGCAGAATCATGCTCATGTTTAAGTATATCACTGGATGCCTGAACAGTGGTTTTGTTTTGGCCAATTTTACCGTCGTTTTCCCTGATAGTTTCCCCGCTGGCAGATCTTTGTTCTGCCACCCGTTCCGCCACGTTTTCAGGTATCCCGGCAGCCCCGGGCCGTTCCTGCAGCCGGTTCACGCCGGCCCGGTAATCTTCCGTCATGGTCTCAGACGGTGGCGATGCGTGGGCACTCAGATTATGCTCCCGGTTGTGCAGCGTCACCTCACGCTGTCCTCCCCCGGCGACATGCTCCCGTCTGCCTGACCCGGTCTGATGTGCTTCACCTGACGGTGCATTTTCGCCCGGTTCAGGTCCGGCTGATACGTTACCCCGTGATGCTTCCTGCACATCCGGCAGCGATGACGAGGCCGTCAGCGGCTGCGCGGCGGTCTGTTCCGTGCGGGCGCCGTAGTTCTGCAGGATTTCCGGCTCCAGGCGCTCCTTCATAAACTCGGTGGCCGCTTCGCGCGCCGTGTTCACGTTGGTCAGCACGTTCTGCGCGTCGCTGCCGTACTTCGCTGTACTCCAGTCCACAAACTCCTGATTGTAGTTCGCGTCTAGGCTGGCGCTCTGGTTCTGCGCCAGCGTGGCCATCCGGCTGAACTCCTGGCTGCGCGTGCTGCTGTCAGTATACTGGTGGTACTGACTTTTCGCATCGTTCAGGGTGGCCGCAAACTGCTCGACCTGCGAATTCGACTGGTTGTCGGTATGGCTGCCGGACTCGCTCTGACGCGTCGAGGTCACCATATCCATTCCCTGACGGAAGTCGCGCACGGCCTGGCTGTTCTGGTCCTGACGGTAATCACGCCCTTCCGCATGGCTGTCCTGCGTGCCGTGCGAGCTGCCGGACGCGTGCCGCAAGTCGGTGCTGACGCTGCCCTCACCGCCCGCGCTCAGGCCTGTTGCCCACTTGCCAAGCTTGCCGGCGAGCTGGTCACCCGAGTCAAACTTCACATACCCTTTCAGGCCCGCACCGACGCTGCCCTGGTTGCTGATATCCATCAGCTGGTTATACGCCTGCTGTTCAGAAACGTTGTGCGACTTCGCGTAGCTTTCCACGGCGGACTGCATCTGGCTGGCACCGCGGGAGGCGTTGCTGGCTATGCTGCTGTCGCTGCCCTGCGTGACCGAATCGCTGTTGCCGTGCTGGCTGCTGAGCTGGGTCATCTGCTGGAAGCCGCTGGTCACGCTGTGGTTGTAGCCGTCCATCGCCGTCTGGGCCTCCTGCTGCGCCTGGCGCGACTGCTCGGAGAAGCCGCTGCTGGCCAGCGAACTCAGCCGCATGTTCACCGGCAGATTCGATATGGCCCCGCTGGTGTCATACACGTTATGCCCGTCCGCCGTCTGCGTGTGCATCGCCCCGTTCCCGGTCTGGAAGCCCTGCGAACCCGACCGCTGAAGCATGTTGGTGTCAAACTTGTTGGCGTTGACGTTATCGGTCGACATGTTGTTGAAGGACCAGTTACCGTCCGCCGTGGTGGAGGCCTGGCCGCCGGCCGCGAAGGCCGCCGAGCTCATCACCCCGCCCACCGCCTGCGAAGCCACCGACGCTGCGCCCTTGGTCAGGAAGAACGACAGCACCGGAATGGACATGCTGAGATAGCCCGCGATGTTGGCCACGTCCGAGTGCTGCAGCGCCACGCGGTCCGCGTTGGCCAGCACCAGCGCCGTGGAGCCGGTTTTCGACTGCAGGTAAAAGTTGGCCAGCGAGTTCAGAATCGCGAACATGACCGGCCACATCTGGAAGTACAGGAACCCGCCCGCGTACAGCTTCAGGGTGTTGAGCCCGAAGATGCTGTGGCTGGTCAGCGCCAGGGCTATCACCAGCGGGAACAGGCCAATCAGGATAAGCATCATCATCGACTGGAACAGCGGCAGGGTTCGCGCGGCTATCGCCCCACCGGCCGCCCAGCTCAGCCGCTGCTTGGTCATGCTGGATTCGGTGGCAAGGTTCACCAGGTTTGCCGTGTCGGACGACCGTGCTGCAAAGCCCTTCCAGCCGTCGCGCACCGCGGCGTTGGTGACGTTATTACGCATAATCTGCGAGGCGCTGAGGCCGCCCTTGTAGAAGAAGCCGTAGCTCTCGTCCATGGCGTTGCTGAGCAGCGAATCCGCATTCACCTTGCTGCCAAACAGCCGCGTCGCGGCATCATGCCAGCTCACCCCGCCAATACGCACGTCATCGTTCATCAGCGTCTTCATGGTGACCACCGCCTGCTGGCAGGTCACGAACTCACGCCCGCTGCCGGTGGTCTGGTAGAGCCCCCGCAGTGGGCTCGGGTTAGCGGTGATGAGCGCCAGCGGGTCGGTGCTGTTGAGGAGCTGGCTGATGGTGTACTTGTTATTGAGCAGGATGTCGCCGATAACGCAGTTCTCCACGTAATCGGTCAGCATCTGCGCCAGCTGCGGGTTCTGCGTGCGAAAATCGGACGTCTGCGCCACAATCTGCGAACCGAACAGCATGCCGGATTTCGTGTAGGTCAGCGAATCCGGGCGCGACAGCGCGTAGTCATACAGCTGGGCGACGCCGAACCCGGAACCGGTCGACAGCCCGGCAATCATCGCCAGCCCCAGCGGCACGTTGTCCACCTCGTACACCGCCGCCGGGTCGGTGATATCAATAATCTGCACGCTGCGCTTTGGTACCAGCATCACCGAGGTGATGAGCATGAACACCGCCAGCCAGTGCATAAATACCATCGGATTGCGTGATTTGATGAAGGAAACCATCACCCCCAGCACGCCGAACAGCCCCACGATGCGCAGCAGGGTGTCAAACGTGGACGAGCCGAGAATGGTGACGACGCCGTTAAACACCTGACGCCACATGTCACCGCCGTAAATCGTGTACACCTCAGTCATTGCCGTTACCCCAGCGGTAGTTGCCCTGATAGGACGTGGAGATGATGGTGGAGACCTGCTGCTGCAGGTACTGCATGTTGCGGTCGATGCCGTCCAGCGCGTTCTGGTCCGCCGCCGACTGCAGCTTCATCTGGGCCAGCAGCGACTGTGCCTGCGCCACGTTGTTACGCAGCTCGCCCGCGGCCTGCTCCGGGAAGTTCTTGCCGGCCAGCGACTGCCCGGCCTGCTTCACCAGCTCCTGCAGGTACTGGATCATCAGGTCCTGGGCAATAAAGTCCGCCACCTGAATAAGGTAGGTCGGGCTCATGCCCATGCTGCGCGAGTTGGTCAGGTACTTGAGCACCGGCACCGAGGTGGTGTTGATGAAGCCCTTTTCCCGGTCGGTCATGCCGGTGTCGTCACCCAGCTTCTGGTTGATGGACAGCATGATGGTGCGCACCAGCGTCACCAGACCGTTATCGCTGCTTACCGTGACGTCAGTCACCGTCGGGCCGAGACACAGGTCGGCATCGTCACAGCCGTAAATCTTCGCCGTACCGCCGCGCATCAGCACGGTGATAACGTCGCGGTTGTCGACCATCGGCGTCAGGATGGTGACGTCCCCGGTCTTGTTAAAGATGATGGAACCCACGATGCTCATCACCAGCTCCTTGAGCTGCCGGTTGCCGTCGAACAGGTGGTTGCGCCCCAGCGCATCCCACACCAGGTTCTTGTTCTTCAGCACCAGGTCCTTCATGTCGTCACCGGCGCGGCCGGTCACGCTGTCACCCTGGCCGCCCACCGTGCAGCCCTGGCGGGATGCGGCCCAGTCCGAGAACAGGTTGCTCTCGCCCGCAATGTCCTGACAGATTTTCTGGTTCGACACCTGCGAAACTGGCCACAGGCCGCCGATGATGCCCTGCGCGGCCTGACATGAGCTCATGTTGGCCGAGTTGACGTCGGAGGCGAGCTTCTGCAGGAAGTCCTTCGCCTGCTTGAGCTCCGGCACCATCGTCTGCAGCGCCAGGTCAAAGGCATAGCCTGCGGCATTACTCATTATCTGCTTCACGAACCGCTGCAGTTCAGCACCGTTGATGAAGGAAAACGCGCCGAGGTAGGCATCGATACCGCCACAGCCGGCGTTGAGCGAGGGCACCTGCATCGAGATAAGCTGGACCTGCTTCACCGGATTACGCAGGTAAACTGAGCCGCCGGTCATATAGCCGGCCGCCTGCCCCTGCCACGCCTGCGCTTTGGAGACGTTTCCGTCATAGCCAAGGCTGCCGAAAAAGCCGTTAAGGTCGCCCTGCACGTCTGCCAGGGCGGGGCTGCTGACAACCAGCGCGGTGACGGCGCAAAGCATTAACTGACGGAGTTTCATCGGACTCCCTCCTGTACCGGTTCGTGTGATTTGTCCGCCATAAATCCCTGTCGGCGCAGCGTGATGCTGACCAGCGCACCGCAGGCAAACCCGCCTGCCAGCGACAGAAGGAAAATCAGAGGGAAGTCCCGCAGGCCGTTCACCAGTCCATCGCCGGACCGGGCGGGTGACGGTAAAATGCCGGGGCTGAAGGTTTCGCAGACCAGCCAGGCATACAGCCCGGCGGCGGCCAGCAGCGAGACGCAGACGAGCAGCAGCGCCGTCTCGGTCCGCGAGAGCGTAAGAGGTGTTTCGTGCATGAGGGTTTTCCGTGTGGTTACTGGGCCGTGAGCGCCTGACTGGAAGGAACCGGGCCCAGCGCGTCGGGTGCCAGGTGGTCAATGTCTGCTTCAATCATCTGTGCCAGCCGCTGGCCTATCGTGCCGGCGTCGGTCACGCCCTGATAAAGCGGGTAAGCCGTGTTGGTGTTGACGTTAACCATAAAGGTGGTGGGCGTGGCGATGGGCAGCCCGTTGCCGAAGAAGGTCAGGATCTCCCCGGCAATAGGCTCATTCGCACCGGCCTTGCGGGGAATAAGCGCCACCGGAAACGCGCTGTCTCCGTAGCCGTCGAGCGTGTACGGATACACCTTTATCCCCGTCTGTTCGGCCCACGCCTTCAGCACCGGATCAAACTTCGCGCTGTACTGACAGCCGCGCTGCATGAACACCACGATGGCATAGTCGCTGAGATTCACCGTGCGCCCGTCGGTCAGCGTCATCATCTGCGGGGCCCGCCCGGCGCGGCCCTGCGGTAAGCCGAGCGCCGGCAGTGCCGGTGCCCAGCCCGTGCTGGTCTTGGCCTTCTCCAGCGCCGCAATATCGTCAGCCACCGAAGCCTGCCCGGCCAGCGGCGCGAGTATGAGCAGCAGCGGAATAAGCATTTTCAGCTTCATGACGTTTCCTCCCGAAAGGCGTGGTGAGATGCGTTTACTGGTCATAGGTCTTCCTGTGTGGCTGACGGCGAAAGACTGGCGGGGCCCTGAAAACCAGGGTAATCAGCAAACTGATACCCGCCGCAAACGTATACACCGTGGCCAGCGTGTCGTTGATTTCCGCCACCCAGGCGTCACGGCTTTCGGCCTCTCTCACGCAGGGTGCCGGCCGGACCGGCGACGGACTGCCCGCCCCGCCCGTTGTTGCCGGGACGCAGTGCATAACCATGCCAGCCGGCGCATCACGAAGTAGTGATTCTGCGGCTTGCAGCAACGAGCTCCCGGCATTACCGCGCGCGACCATTACGGCCAGCACAAAGAAAAACAGGGCCGGACCGGTCATAAAGGTCTGCATCACCACCGTGCGCAGCCAGCGGCCGGTGTCCCGCAGCCTTTCCCTGCGGTCATGACGTAATGATTTCATGCCTGACTCCTTAAAAGTTCGGCTTAAAGCCGGTGGCCACGTTGAGGAACCGCTTCGCCAGGTCGTCCTGCGTCATAAAGCCGTAGGCCAGCGGGCGGTAATCTTTTGATGCCGGGTCGACCAGAAACAGGGCCGGATAGTGACTTATGCCCATCCGCGCGCTCTGCCCGCCGTCGGGCCGGCTGTCCGGCACCTGCGGTGAAACCTGACCGTCCATGCTGACCGGGATGAGCGCGACGTGACGGGTGCGGGCAAAGTCCGCCACCACGCCCGCCATCTGCGCGTCGATCGGGTCGCCGCCGCGGTAGAAGTACACCAGCCCGTACTGCCCGGCGAGCTGCGCGATGGCCTGCGTCTGGTCCGCCTGGTCGCGGGCCTGCTGCAGCGGCGCGGTGCTGTTGTAGTGCGGATGTTCCAGGTTGTAGTCGAGGTCCGGATGATGCAGCTGCGCCACCGCGAACGACTGGCTGAACATCGAGGCCCGGTCGGTCCAGAACTTCTGCCAGCGCAGGAACGTCGCCGTGTTCTCCGCCGACGGGTGCAGGATGGCGTTGTTCAGCGCCTCCTTCGTGTAGCCCTTCAGCACGTCGGCCTGCTCGCCGGGTGACAACCGGCTGAAGTCCGGCACCTGCTGTGCGGGCCGGGGCTTCGGCGCGGGCGTTTCCGGCTTTTTCTTCGGCTCGTTGTACCAGTGCCAGCCGGTGAACGGGTCGGCCGGATCCACCACCTCATCCGGCGGCGGCGGCCCGTCCGCAAACGCCGGCAGCGTACACGCCATCACGGCGGCCAGTAACAGTGCTCTCATCATTTCCCTCCGGTCTGCGCGTTAACCTGCGCGGCGATGCGGTCTTTCGCCTGCTTCACCATGGCGGCGGAGTCAGGGATCTTCTGGTTGGTCATCAGGTCGGTATAAAAGTCCTGGAAGTTAATGAGGTCGAAGTTGATGGCCTGCAGCTCCGGGACGGTGATACCGCGACAGTTGGGCGAATCGCCGCTGCCAAAGCTGACGTGCAGCTGGTCACGGCGGCCCTGCTCCTGGATGATGCGGGCGAGCTTGCCGCCGAACACGCAGTACGCCTGCTTTTTCTGCACGCAGACGCCGAGCACCGCCCGGGCGCAGGCCTCGCCGACCAGCACCGTCACCTTCTTGGCCTTCGCCTTGCCAATGGCCATCTCCTCGCTGTTGCAGTTGGCCAGCCCCGAGCTGTTGCCCCAGCCGGTGTCCACGCAGCAGTTTGAAAAGCCCGCCATCGCCTTACGGCACGACATCGCCTGGCCGGTAAAGGCCTTCACCGTTATCTGGCCGCCGTTCTTCACGTCATCACCGGCGGAAGCCAGCCCGGCAAGCTTGGCCACCGCGGTGTCGAACCCGCCGTCACCCGCCCCGGTGGTGTCGCTGCAGTCGCCGGTCTGGCAGAAGTAGTTACCGGCACACAGAAGCCCGCTGGAGGTGTAGGTGGTCTGGCACTGATACGTGTCCTGCTCGTGCAGGCAGGAGCTGCCCTCTGACGCGGTGCAGGCGCGCGCCGCCACCGTGCAGTTCCTGTTGGCCATAAGCTGTGCGCAGTTGCCCGTCGACGTCACCGGCACGATGTACGCATCCGAGTACTGCCAGCAGTCGCTGTACTGCGTGTAAGTCTGGCCGTTCTGGCTGACGCTGCGGTTACCGCCCGGATCGATGCAGGAAGTACCGGCCCCGGCCGTCGCCGTTGACTTGTCGAAAGCACAGCTCTCCGACCAGACTACCTGAGACGAGGTGGTGTCCCGCTCGGCGGTCATCGGCAGGGTGACGGTGATAACATATCCGCCATTTGCCAGCGCTTTAATGACCCCGTCACGCCCCGAATCATAGTGCCCGTCGGTGTTGTAACGGATAAGTAAGGAGACGACCTGCCCTTTGGTGACGTGCTGCGCGGCAATGTCAAAGCTCCCCGATTTGTTCACGTTGGTGGTGATGGACGTCCCGAGCGCTGAGATGCTGTAGTTAAGGCGGGAGTCTCCCTTGTAGCCGGGCTGGGAGGGTAACGTGAAGGAAAAGGTCCCGCTGGTCAGCGTGCCGTCATCAGGCACCGTGAAGTCATAGCGTATCCAGTAGTTATCCAGGAGGACGGCGCTGGAGCTGCCGGCGTTCATCACCAGCTGCGTGGCGTAGGTTTCTTTCGACCCGGTGACCTGAATGCTGCCCGTGCGGGCGCAGGTCTGAACCTGGTTCACGTCACGGTCGCAGGAATAGTTCTCAAACACGCTTTTGGACACCACTTTGGTGGTGCACTGGCTGCTGGTCCCGTCCATTACGGTCCCCGCGTTCGCCTCGGCGGTCTTGCCGTTCTGAATGAAGTCCGCGTTGGGGTCGATGGTGACCGCCGGGTTTTTCGTTGAGGAATCGGTGATGGCCTGCCCGGCCTCGCTCTGCCCGAGTTCGGTCTGGCCCTTGTCGCTGATGCCGCCGTCGCCGCCCTGTACGCCCCCGTAATATCCGCTCTGTGAGGGACTGGCGGTGTAGCCCGGAATGACCGACGCCGGGTCGGTCCCTTTTGTGGCGGACGTGCCCTGCCCGGCGTTGCTTTTTCCGTAGCCCGCGCCGTCACTGTAGGCATCGCTCACCGCATCGGCCCGTGCGCCCGTTGCACACAGCAGCAGAAAAAAGAGTATAAAGAGGCGCTTCATTTCCCGGACTCCCCGTCCCGCAGCAGCTGCGCCGCCGTTGTGCCACAGTCACCGCGCTGCCTCACCGCCTCCAGCGCCTGCTTTACCGGCAGGCTGCCGTACAGCACGTCAAACTTCGCGCCGCAGGTCACCACCAGTGCCGGCACGGCTTTGATGCCGTACTGCTGATACAGCGTCGGGTCAATCTGCACCCCCGCCCGTTTGTCCTTTTTCGACAGCTCAAACATCACCGAGGCGGTTTTACGAAAGTCGTTGTCCAGCAGGCCGCGCAGCGTCGCCGGGATACCGAACCGTCGCGCGTCCGCAAGCATTGGCAGCAGCCCCTCTTCCGGGATGCCCAGGCTGACGAAGTACACCGCCCGCGGGGTGCTGCGACTGGCGCTGTTCTGCTCTGACTGGGCGGCGGCGATTTCATTCTGCAACTGCGACACGCGCCCCTGCTGCGCATCCGGCAGGGTGATATTCATGCCCTGCAGCTGACTTTTGAACACCTCAAGGTCGCGCTGCTGCTGTTTCATGTACGCCATATCGTTACCGGATACGGTGGGCTGCTGCGCCGCCTGAGCGCCTGCGGCAGACAGCAGCACGGCGCTGAGCATCAGCGCCGTCATCGGAGTGCATTTCATGGTGAGTCCTTACAGGTAAACGCAGTTGCGTTTTCGCCACATGAGGTAGCCGAAGTTTTTCTTTGAGGCCGGGGTGTTGTGCACCGAACCCCAGAGCTGCGTGGTGGTGCCGAACGGGTGACAGTCACCCGGCTCGGGGTACATGTTGACCATCTGATAGCGCCAGCGGGATTTCGGGATGATCGGGGACGGATATTCGTAGCACACCGCAAGGTCCGCCCCCACCGTCTCCATCACCAGCCCCTCCCGGTGCAGCTTGAAGGCCATCCGTTCGCTGACCAGCAGCGAGGCCTCCAGCGGGGAAAACTCGTTGCTGGTAAAGCCGGTAAACGGGTACATCGACCCCTGCGCGCCGGCGCACCAGAACAGCGGATCAAGCGGCACGCCCGCCGTGGAGGCAATCGAGTCGGCCGCACAGGCGCCCTGCGCCAGCAGGTTGCTGAACAGCGCGACCTCCGGGTTCAGGATCATGGCCAGCGTGCTGTCGTTCCAGAGCGGATCCACCTCAGAGAGGTAGGCGATATCCATGTCTCCGGTCTGCATGCAGCCGGTGCTGGTAATGATGTTCAGCCAGTAAATCAGCGGGTACTTGTACCAGTGAACGTGGTAGAAGCTGCCGGGCGACGGGGAATCACTCTGCCCGCCCCGCCCCGTCCCGGTACGGCCAAGGTCGATTTTGAACCCGCCCATATTGACCATGACGCCCGGCTCGCGCGTGACGTCGGTCAGCGCCAGCGGCTCCCAGAAACCGATGGCGAGCCCCAGGCGGTAAAAGATGCCGTAGGGGCACAGCTGGATGGGCGAGGCCGGGTTTGGCGTGTCCGGATGGCCGCCCGAGGCCAGCTGAACGCTGCCGAGAGACATCGGAAACAGGCACTTCCAGCAGACGTCGCTGATGGGGTTCACCCAGCGCCCGTCGCCGGCGTTGGTGGTTGCCGCCGCTGCCGGACGGGTGATGAAGACGCTGAGCAGCAGCGCCAGGACAAACAGGTACGGTCTCATGCGGCATCCTTATCCCGGCAGGGACGCAGCCAGATGCAGACCGGCCCGTCCTCCGTGTCGTGGATGCTGCCGGTAAACCAGTCGTCACCCGGCGGGCGGGACGGTGACCAGTCGCTGCAGCTGCCGGTCTGCCGGAAACGCGCCATCTGCCATTCATCCACCTCATTTTCCATCCAGGTGGTGGCAGAAACGAGGTGATGCTCTGCAAGCCACGCCGTAAATTCGCCGGGCGCTTCAAACTCGCCGCGTGCCGGTTCAAAAAATGCCGGGTGCGTCCAGCCGCCCCAGCGATCACGTACGACCGGCTGAGCCGGTATTTCAGCAGGGTGTGTCATAAAGGTGAGTTTCCATCGTGACGGCAGGAACTGCCGGAGTCAGACGTTAATCAGGCCTGCCTGCGGGAGCAGGCTGAGGCGTACCGCAGCGGAGGCGAGGAACGAACAGCCTGCGCGGCGCGGGCAGGAACAGGGTATTAATCGCGGGAAACGGGCCGGTTATCCTTCATTATCCCGCCGCGGCGCATCACCTCCCCCACGTCGCTTTCATTAAGTGAAGCCAGGATAATGTCCCCCCGCAGCTCGTACCCCAGCGCCAGAAAGGACTGCAGCGCGGCCCGGATAATGATGGATTCGGAATACAGCGGATGCTCCCGTGCCATCACCCGCAGATGCGCTTTTTCAGCCTCATCGATGCGGGTAATGGCAGAATAGCGTTTGATCTTTGCGGGACTTTTAGCGTGGATCATTTCAGCGCCACCTCCTGCACCTTCAGCCAGCTGTCGTCACGCGTGATGCGCACGGGCGTGTGCTCAAGGCCAAATTTTGTTGTCAGGGTGCCGTACTGGTCAAAGTACACCGGTTCGTCCAGCGCGATGCTGCTGTCGTGGATGTTGCCGCTGACCAGTATGACCTTAAAGTTCTGCTGCCCGGCCAGCTGCTGCTTTACCCACGCCATCTGCGTTTTATTGTCGCCGTCGACGAAGTAAAGCGTCTCGCTGTACGGGATTTTATCCAGCGGGTTCACCTGGTCACCGGCCCGGGCAATGACGTTGCCGCGCATATCCCGGATGGTCTCGCGGACCGTGAACGTCGGGTCATAGCGCCAGCTGCGGTCCGTTTTTGCAGGCGTGAGTCCGGCCACCGGTGCCGGGCGCACGGCATGGGCCTTCACCCGCGCCTCCGCCTCCGCCTGCAGCCGGTCCATCTCGCCGCTGTCCTTCATGCCCTGCAGCCGCTGGCCGATAAAGGTCAGCAGGTCAGGTTCGGCGATGGGGAACAGGTGGCCGGTGGTGCCCAGCTCCTTTGCGCCTGCCGGCAGGCTAAGGACGCCCGTCAGCAGAACGACGGCCAGCCGGCGGTTCATGGTGCCTCCTGCATACGGCGGGCAATGTCGGCCTGAATCACCGGCGTGATGTCCTGCACCGGGGACACCACCGCGCCGGCGGTCAGCACCAGCGCGTTATGGTCCTGCTGCCACGCCTTCAGGCTGCCGTCCAGCGCCTGACTGAAGCGCTGCGTGAGCGCACGGGCGCTGTTTTCGTCCAGTTCACGCCGCGCCGACTGCTGCTTGAACGCGTCAATGGTGCCCCGCATGTCAAACACCACCGCGTCACGCTGGATATGTGTGGCAATCAGCTGGCTGATTCCCGCACCGCTGGCCAGCAGCAGCACGCCGCCGGCCAGCATCAGCAGGTGTTCACGCCGGACACGCTGGCGCGGCGCGTTTTCCGTCTTTACAGCAGGCTCATCTGCGGGGGTGTTCACGATGTCACTCACTGTGCGTCTCCTCTCTGATGCTGTCGCGCAGGCCGGCCCACACCTCAAGCTCGCGCAGCTCGTCCCGGTACATGTAAGGCTCAGCTGCCAGCAGGTAGGCGGCTTCCTCACTGGTTGCCCCGGCCTTCTGCGCTTCATTCATGTACTGGAAATCCTGACCGCGCGTGCTGAACATGGCGCGGGTGACCGGATCCACGAACACCCGGTGGAACGAGCTGTTTTCGCCGGTGGAAATCATCACCGAGCTGAACCCCGTGTCCTTCGCCGGCTGGAAGCCGCGGATAACCTGCGTCTCGAGCTCGCTGAACTGGTCCGGGTTGGCGTTGAGGTAGGTCTTGAACGCCTTGGCGTCCTGCAGCAGCGTCACTTTGGTGCCTGAACAGTCCCACGCGGCCGCAGCGGCCGGCGGGGCCGCCTGGTCTTTGGTCCCGGTGAAGTCCTTGATACCCTGGGTGATGGTGATGAACGCCCCGCGGTGGCGGCGCACCGTGCGGTAGCCGGTCTCGATAAAGCGCGCGGCGTGCGGGTTGGAGCCGCTGAACAGGCGCCAGGCCTCGTCGATAATGGCCACCTTTTTCAGGTCCCGCGGCGAGTGGTACATCTTTTCCTGTATCGCCAGAATGAGCGAGTACAGGATGGCGGACAGCAGGTGCGGCTGGTTCTCGAGACTCAGCAGCTCCAGCACCGCAAAACGGGTTTCGCCGTCAAGCGTCGGGCTGTCAGAGTTGAAGTATTCGCCGTTTGCGCCCGTGGTGCACCAGCGATCAAGCAGCAGGACCAGCTCGTTGATACGGCTCATGATGGTTGGCTGTTCGCCGAACTCCGCCTTCACCTCCGCGGACTTCATGAAGCCGACCACGTCGTCAATGCGGGCCTTGTTACCGCGGGCCTCCCATGCAGCCACCACGCCCTTGAGCAGGATGGTTTCGCTGACCTTATCAAGCGGCTCGTTGGGACTGGCCAGCACGGTCAGCAGGCCGGTTATGCCTTCGGCGGACTCCTTAATGTCGCGGACGTTGGCAAACGGGTTGAAGCGCAGGGTGGCACCGTCAAGGTATTTGCCGCCCGCCTGATTACAGAAGTTCTTGTAACTGGCACCCATGTCGATAACCCAGGCAAAGCCGCCGTCGTTCAGCACCTGACGCAGGATTTCCTGAATAAAGAAGCTTTTTCCCGCCCCGGTGGTGCCCGTCACCGCAATATTAAAGTTGGTGGAGCCGTTGCTTTCGCTGAACATGTCAAAGAAGGCCAGCTGGTTACGGTAGGTAGGCAGCGGGCTGCCCAGCGGTGACATCTGCCGCTCGGCCACCACCGGCATCAGGTTCACGGCGTTAAAGCTCTTGCAGCGCAGCGTGGCGCCCATCGTCACCATGTCGTCCCACAGCCCTTCCTGCATCACGAACGGGAAGGTGGTCAGCCAGTTTCGCAGCTGCTGGAAGCGCGGAGCCGAGATTTCCAGGTCGTTTTTGCGGAACACGTTGATGGCCGCCAGCTCACACGCCTGCTGTTCACTGGTGCTGTCCGGGGTGAACAGCGTCAGGTTCAGGGTGACGTTGCACATGGCAATCTCGTTGCTGGTCAGGCCCTGACGCAGGTCGCGCCACTCTTCATAGGCGCGCTGGGTGCCGGGAAACAGCTTGCCAAAGGAGGTACCGGCCTTTTTACCGAGGTCCTGCTCCTTCTTGAACGCCTCGTTCTGGCTCTTCACCTGGTCCTCAACGGAGACGGTCCAGCTGATGATAAACGGGCAGGGAATGCCAAGGTCCGGGAAGCGCATGTTCTGCAGGTTGTCCGCCGCCTGCCACAGGGCAAACTTCTGCGGGGCCTTGGTCAGCTGCATGTTGACGATGCGCGTGCTGGCTACCGGGCTGTCGCGCCCGTCGCCGAGAATGCGGTCCTCCTGCTGACGGGCGGTGGTCAGCCGCAGGTAGCCCGGGTGCACCTCCATCTCGGTGCTGTGGTCGATGCACTGCCGGTGCAGCTCCTGCTCCGTGTTCCAGTGGTCGTCGCTGCGGGTCACCTGACCGGGACGGTAGTTCAGCTGCTCGCGCATCACCGCCAGAAACTCCGGCACCCCCACGCGGCGGGTCTCCATGTGTGCCGCCATCAGCGACACGCGCAGCGTCTCGCGCAGCTGCACCACCTGGTCCATTGCCCGGATGCCGCCCCGGCCCGGACGGGCGTAAACCAGAAACACCCGGTAGTTGCGCAGATAGAGCGGATACTCGCGCTGGTTGGCCAGCCCCTTCAGGGAGGCCCGCTCCCAGTACGCCTTGGTGATGGCGTTAAGGCGCGGTGCCATATCGCCCTTCCACATCGCCTTGCTCAGCCCGTTGTCGAGCATTTCCCCGACGCACTTACTGGCCACCATCAGCACGGTGACCGGCGTTTTGCGCGGCAGCTTCTTGCGCAGCAGGTCGTCCAGCGCCTGCACCACCTGCTGGTTAGCGCCGGCTAGCGGCGCAACCTCCATGACGAAGCCGATGGAACGGCTGTTAATGTAGAGCTCGGTTTTATCGTCATACATACGGTAAGGGAGCAGGCTGGTCAGCGAGGGATAGCTGAAGCTCTGGCGCAGCATGTCGCCCGCCGCCTTCGCCCCGCCCTCGTCCTTACTGCCGGCAAAGATACCGGCCAGCTGGTCAATCCAGGAATCGCTCATTATCACCTCCGCGATAACTCAGTACATTACGCAGGGCTTCCTGCATGGAGACGGTCTTACCTGATCCGGTGGTGCCGGTAAAAAGAGTGTGACCGGCATCGCCCGGCAGGAAGTTGAATAAGGTGTGCGCGGCATGACGGTGCATCGCTCTGGCGCTGTCCTCCCCCTGCAGCATGTGCGTTTTGATAAAAGCCGGCAGGCCGCTGCACGCACCGGCCTTCAGCGGGAATGCCGTCATTTTTTGATTCTGCGCGGATGCCATACTTACTCCCCCTCGCTGATAACGCGGAAGTCTTCATCCCAGCGGGACTTCTTCTTCACGAATTCGACCACGGCCGGCTGATGGAAACTGTCCTGCTCATCCACCCACGGCGCAATCCACAGCCGCTGGGTGGCATCAGGAATGCGCAGGGCATTCACCCGTCCCGCGCTGGCGTACTCGCCCGGCGTGACCGGCGCAGCCTGCGCCTGTACCGGGATGTAAGAAGCCCGCAGGGCGTTACCGGATGAAACGGCAGGCGGGGTGATAGCCGGTCGGGATGCCAGGGTGGCCGTACTGATTTTCCGGTCTGGTGAGGCGGCCGGCCGGCTGTTCGGGAGCGTGGCCAGCGACTCACCGGCAGGCTTTGGGGATGCCTGCGCCTCAGCCGTCAGGTCATCAAGGCTTTTGCCTTTCGCCGCCAGCCGGCTGGCATCACTCATGGAAAGGCACTGGTCGGTGGCCGTCTTGTTGCAGTCAAAATCAGAGTTCATACCGGCACAGCCGGTGAGTGCGGCGCACAGCAGTGCGCCACCAAGCAGTTTGTACATGGTGGAGTCCTAAGTAGCGGCCGGGCCGCAGCAGGTTATAAAGTTCTGAAGGGAGTGAATGAAAAGGTGATAACTGGCCCTGGTGAAAGCTGCGTTTATTTCACCTGATGAAACGCCACGGGAGACCGGCGGTCACGTTCGCCGAAACGAAACTCAACGATGGTGTTAAATATCTCGCGGTCAAACGTCTGCGGGCGGCACACCGACGGGTAATCCTCACCAGGCGGTTCCTGCGAGAAGACAAAAAGGCTTACCCCGCGCTCAGTCAGCCGGCTCAGCAGGGCGGTAAATCCCCGACCTGCGCCCCGTGGAATAAATCCGTCGACAACGATCACCGGCTTATCGTTGCTGAGGATCTGCGCCTCAATTTCGGTGTACTGCGCCGTCCACTCGCTGAGTGACAGCAGCTCACGGTTGAGGTAATCCCCCTCAAGTCTGTCTGCCAGGCGGCGGCCGACATTCGACTTCCCCGTCCCGCTCCAGCCCTGGACATAAAAGTGTCCCTTACCTCTGTGGTACAGCGCCTCAAGCTTTGCCGTATTTTCTTCGATGCTCAGTCGCAGCGCTTCTTCCGGCAGGGGGGCGTGATAAGTGATGTCACCCATAAGTTTCTCCTGTTTTTAAGGTGTTCGTATATATTCAGCGGGTAAGCCTTGCGCACTGCCGCCCGCAACCTTACCGGTTGGGAAGGGGATACGGAGAGACGATGTGGGAAGACAGACGGATGCTGACTTAAGACGTTACGGACAGCGGCGATGGCTTGTCGGCCATAACGCCGGGGAATAAAAAGCCCTGGTGTGGGCGGAAATAACGGCTGATAAGGCCGCTGAAGAAAGCGAAACAGAAAAACTGAGCGGCCTCACACGCCGGGGTTATGCCCCGGTCCGGAACCGTTCATCGCGTGCCGTTACGGCCGGCCCGTTTCGCAGTGCCGTTCGGCATCCTCAACCTGAACCAGCAGCGCGGCCAGGTCACAGACATTGGCGTGCCGGTTACGGCACGCCCGGCGGTAACGAAGCCGCAGGGCACACAGCCGGATAAGCGCCTCGCGGGCGTTTGCAGTACCACTGTTCATACCAGAGTTTCCTTCTGTCACGCGGGCAACGCGCCCGCACAAAAACAAAAAAACAGCTGACAACATATACTGGCTCAGGCTGTGAACCAGGCCACTTTTTTTTACTACGGACCGTGACGGCTGTCACGGGGAATTTACCGGGACCGGGGGGGCTATGACTCCCGACGCGCCTGACGACGAAAGCGCATCTCGCTGCGGATCTTTGCCTCGGTCAGGCGGCCGAACAGGTTGATCAACAGGATGGCGCGCTTTGCGCCGTCCGGCTGGTACCAGATGGCCTCCAGGCCGTCAAATGCACCGTTCTCGATGGTCACCGTTTCACCGTGCTCCGGGTCAGGTGACCGCCCTGCCAGCGCCGCGCCGGCTTCCATCCGCATGCGCAGCGCCGCCAGCTCCGCACCGTCCATGATGGCCGGCGTGTTGTTGAAGCTGACGATACCCGAGACACCCCGCGTGGCCTTGACGGTGGTGGTGTGAATGATTTCCGCGTCGAAGTGCGCGAACAGGTATCGCGGAAAGGCCAGCACCTCGCTGCCGCCCCCGCCGCCGCGCGCGTCAACCGAATGCACGGTAATCCGCGGCAGCCAGCAGTTGACGCCCTGATTTATCAGATTGTCCTGCGCCCGCTTCTCCTGCGCATACTTCGTTATCAGCACGTACCAGTTTCCGCGCTGACCGTCTGCCGCGCCGTCCGTTAAGTGTTTCATCACACCGTCCTCATCAGTTAATGGTGTCGCCAAGCTTCAGCTGGCTGGCCTGACGCAGCACCTCGTCCGGATTCAGTACCGGCGCGCGCGTGATGTTGTCACCAGGGTTGGTCACGGTGGCAGCGGCCTGCTGCGCCGTCGCCTGTGACTCGTCCTTCACCGCCTTCTCTGCCTCCACGTCTTCAATCGTTTCCAGCCTGAAGCCCTGCTGGAACACCACGGTGACGGCGTTGCCTGCCCCGATATCAATGACCGGGTGGTACTGCTCGGCGCGCTTAATCCAGTACTGGCTGAGCGTGTCCGCCGCCTTGCTGGCGCCGCCGCCGATGCCCTGCTTCAGAATGTCGCCCGCCCCCACCGAGGCGGTGGCCCCGAGGCCGACGCTTGGCGTGGCCGCGGATTGGATCCCCTCGCCAAAGCCGGAAAGCAGCCCGGCCGCGCCGGCATAGCCGATAATCTTGCCGTTACGCATCACCGGCTTGCCGCGAATGCCCTGCTTGCCCTGATAGGCCACGTGTCCGTCGAACGGCATGTCGATGTGCTTGCCGTTTTTCAGGATGCAGCTGATGTTCTTCGTGCGGACCTCACCCCGTTCGCTGGAGATATCGCCGTAAATTTCCCCGGTCACGCGGCACTGGTCCATGTTCCAGGTCCGGCCGTTAGGCATCGATACGTCCCCGAGCAGGGTGATAACCACCGGCGAGGTGTTCTGCTGACCGGTCACGCTGGCGTTTGCATCCGCCCCCTCAATCATCACCGCCTCGGAGAACGAGCCGGATGAAATCCACGGCAGCGTCGTCTTTTTGTCCTGCAGCGAGGCGTAGGTAAAGGTGCGGCTGGTCATGCCGCCGGTGCGGCCCGTACCGGCGCCGGGATAAAAGCCCTGCCCCTGCCCGGCCCCCTGACCCGTGTAAAACTGACTGCCCTGTCCGGCGGCCGGGCCCCGGTTCGGATCGGTGATATTCCACTGTGCCGGTCCGGCCGGGCCGCCGGGTACGGGGCCGGGCCCTGCGGCAGGTAAGGTGCTGCCGGGTGCAACAGGACGCTGCTTGTCTGCTTGGCCCTGCAGCTTGCTGATAAGGGTGTCGAGGCGTTCAAGCTTCTGCGACATGTCATCCTTCTGCCGCTGCACGTCAGCTTTCAGCTGGCTGACGCTGGTCTCCAGCCCGGCCGTCTTGTTCTGCTGCTGGGTCAGCACCGAGCTGGCCACGCTGTCGGTGAATTTTGTGGTAACCAGCCCGGTCATGTCGGCCGCTTTGGGTGGTGGCGGCGGATTTTTAAGGGCAGCCTGGTGGTGTGCATACCACCAGATGCCGCCCCCGGTGGCCGCCGCCACCGCAAGCGTCACTCCGGCAACCACCCACTGCCGGCGACGGGTGGCGGTGTTGATGTTACTCATGACCCGCTCTCCTTATCCGTCGAGAAAATCACCCAGACATACCCTTCGCCGTTTGCATAAAGGCTGCGCGTGGACAGAAACACCGCGCGCACGCCCTGCTGCCAGAACTGCTTTTCGCTGAGTTCACGGGTAACGTATCCGCCGTTCTTCATGCGGTAACGCATCACCCGCAGGTGAGAGCCCGCCAGCTGGCGTTCGGGAGTGAGCGTCACGCCCGACGCCGGAGCGTAGGCCGGACCGCGGTCGGCCGGGAGTTCGGTATAGTTATCCGGCACGCCGCCGTTAACCACGGTACGGGCCACGCTCACCAGCGTTTTCTCCCACGGCTGGCTTTCTTCCCACGCCTTCGCATCGGGGTTGGCCTTCAGCCGGGATGATGCCGGAATGAGCCGCAGGGTTTTCCCGCCTCCGGGCTTTGGGACCACATCGATGGAAGCGCCGACGCCGCCGGCCGTTTCCAGGAACAGCGTGAAGTTCTGACCGGTAACGGGTGTGATGAGCAGCGCGCCGTCCTCGGTGTTCTCCTGGGTAAAGGCATTCTCCGGCCCGGTCACCCGGGTGATGAGTTCGCCGTCGATGACGATTTTGTTCGGGCTGGTATTACTGAGCTGTGCTTTCAGGTGCGCGTCGTTTTCAAACACCGTACCGGTGGGGCCGCTGACGGCCGCCATGGCGGCGGGAGTAAGGAGTGCGCCCGCCACCAGGGCGGCAGTAAAGGTGACTTTCATGCTGTTATCCCTGTGGCGAGAGGCCGTCAGGCTTACCGGGAGGCGTAACCTCCGGGAAGGCCGTAAGGCGGATAAGCCCGTCAACGTAATGCAGGCTGAGGCGGTAGGCTTTGGTGACGTCAGGTATGGCAAGCTTCAGGCTGCCGTTTGACGTACCGGCAGAGAGCGTGCCGCTCACGGTGATATCCCCGGTCCCGGTGTCGGTCGACTCGTCATCAATGCGGAACACGGTGGAGATGCCGTTCTTTTTGATGTAGTCCGCTTCGGCGGCCAGCGACTTCTTCAGCGCCGAACGGTCTTGTGGCGGCACATAACGCAGCAGGGCCGCGTGCTGGGCATCCACCGTTTCCGGCGTGACGCTGAGGCGCAGGTTGGCGAATGAGCGGACCAGCATGCTGTTGAGGTTCGCATCGCCAACTGCGGCGGTTGAGGTAAAGGCGCGGTCGAACATCATCGGCGTGGTGATGGTCTTCTGCGTTGAGTAAAAATGCCATGCGAGCGTGCCGGTGATGCAGTTGCCGGCGACGCTCAGCGCCAGCAGGCCGGTCATCGCGGTGAGCGCCATGACCGTCACCCGGTTGCGTGTTTCTTTTACCTGAAGTTTCATTATTCCTCCCGTCTGGCGGGAAAAGGCGCCACCCGCAGGCGGCGCGTATCGCTACTGCATCCAGTGCCGGTTGCCCGAGTCGGGCGTCCGCCTGAACTGTACCCGGAAAAGCACCGTCGGCAGGTACCAGTAAAGAAGGTTCAGCAGCCACCAGGACCCCTGCCCTTTCTTCAGGTGTCTGACGAAGAGCCAGAGCACGGCCCCCACGCAGAGCATGATGATGAATATGTCGCAGAAGAAGCCGATGACGCCGCAGCCGACGAGAACGAAAGCCTCCTCGGGCGGGAGGCCGAACACGCGTTTCTGGCCGTTAAGCGTTTCCGGGAACCGGTATTTAAGCGCGTCGCTGTCCATGCAAATCAGGAGCCGGCGAGGGAGAAGAAGGCACGGGTGATAAGGATAAGAATAACGAGGCCGGCAAAGACCATCGGGTTGCGGGTTTTGATATAGCCGACAACGGACACGATAATCTCGGCAATATACAGCACCCACTCCACCGTACTGCCGTGGCCGAAGGTATCGTTGGCATCCGCCTTCTGGGTTTTCAACAGGTCTTCAGCACCGGCAATGTGCGGAAATATAACCACCGCCAGCATCAGCGCAAATAACGCCAGGTTACGCTGGGCTGCAGGAGATTGTCTGAGACTGAATTTCAAATGGGACAGACTGAAAGAAGAAAAGGAGTTTTTGATGCGGGTGATAATATTACCAGAACGGTCAGGGCCGCTCTCAGGCAATGCTACCGCCACACTTGCCGGTTTCCCGGAAATGGAATTTACGTGTTGCATGTAGAGAAATCCTTAATGAAGTAAATTTAAAAATACCAACACCCTGAAGAGTGAGGCGTGTATTTTGTCATCAGACAGATAACAAGCTTGATATTAAGTAAGTAAAGAAAGACAGGGATCAGGAAACTGACTTTCCTGCCATACGGTTTTCCTCAGTACGTTTATGCATCTCATCGATAACCCGCTGCGCCATTTCATCTATTATGAAATGCACTACAGCGCTTGGTTTAACCGGAAATCCTGTAAGTCCGGTAACTTCAATAGCCAGCTTTTCAAGCTCCTTGTAACGGGCATGACCTATATAGACTGTTGTTGTAGTGGTATCGGCCCCCAGTGTTCGGCGACTCATAGCAACTCCTTAAGATCAGGTTGTAACTTTATAAAAAACCTCGAAAGACGCCGGAAACACCAACTATTCAATTAAGAAATCACCCCTTCAGTTCGTCCATCAGGAAAATACACATGAAAAATCTCGACGCAGAGGCACATTCATGAAGAAGAAATTTCGAAACTCTTACCGATGTCATGACGGCTGGTTCTTACCTATCAATCATCTAATCGATACCTCAATATCAATTATTCCAGATATGATTTTTTGATTGATAAAACATAAAATATCACTAACCTGTACTAAAGTAGAAGGGCGATGAACGCCCTTGACAAACCAATAAAATTAATATCCATATCTTAAGATTGCATCCAAAGCCAACATAATTACGAGAGCAAAAAATGAAAATCAGTAAGGTACTGAATCCTGACAGCAGTAGAAGAGGACGTATTACAGATGAGTTATGGAAACACAACGGAAAATTCCATCCAGTTGAAATAGAACAATTTAATTTGGAGATCTTAGATGAAGACGGCGCTTTGCAGGCGGGACTGATAGCCCAAACCTGGTGGGGAGCACTGGAAATTCAGTACTTGTGGGTATCAGAACAGATGAGAGGTAAAGGATGCGGAAAACAACTTGTGCTTGAAGCTGAAGCTATAGCCTTAGAGAGAAACTGTCACATGGCTTATGTTGATACATTTGATTTTCAGGCAAGAGGTTTTTATCAAAAACTGAACTACAAGGAGTATGGATCACTGGATGGGTATGCTAAAAAGTTTGAAAGACATTATTTATCCAAAGCATTAACGTAGTAATTAAAAGGTATACCGGGAGTAAATTCATGCAAAAGCCCCGACATAAGTCAAATATCCTTTATTCCTTAATACCCACATTTGATTTGCTGTCAGAACCATGGGGGATTAAAGATACGAAATCCCGTCATATTTATATGAATAAAGCCGCAAAAATGTATACCTCCACGCCTGACAATTTTGATGTGGAAGGTAAGTTAGACTCTGACTTCCCTGCTTCATGGGCAGAGATGTCAGATGGTTTTGCAGAACATGACAGGAAAACGGAAAATGCGGGTAGCAGGATAGCAGTTATAGAAACAGACTTCTGGTTCGGCAAAAAAGAAATGGAACCTTATTTCAGTGAAAAATTCCCTATTTTCGACGATCAGAAAAAATGCATAGGTACTATCTGGAACGCCAGGAAGGTTAAGGTTATTTCTACATTAGCTTGCATTGGAAAGGAGAAGCCAGGAGTACTGCACATTGACTCCCAATCTGACACATTCACTGAAAATGAGATGAATATTATCTTTCTTCTCATGAAGCGACACAGTCATAAAGAAATATCAAATATTCTGAGCATTGCTGTAAAGACAGTATCCAATCGCATACAGAATATGAAAGAAAAGGCCGGGGTTCATTCGGTGAGACAGCTTGAAGATTTTTGCCGGGAACTTGGTCTTGAAAGTTACCTTCCCAAAAACATGGTTAGAAAAGGCATCCGTTTCGTTTAACAGGTATAAATTATGAATCTTTATGAGAACTACCCCGTTGCCCGAGTTCCTTCCAAACAGCGCATGCCATTTTTCGGTGTCGCACTGGTTCACATGGGGATGCTAACGGCATTAGATCAGTTCATGCTCGGTGCTGTGCTCGGGCATTCAATGACTTATATTCATGCTTTCATTGCTATAACTGGTGGAAGCATTATTTTCTTTATCGCGACAGTAGGACTGGGATATGCCGGGATGAAGGAAGGCATGTCAGGCAGTCTACTGGCTCGCTGGTGTGGCTTTGGACGCATCGGTTCTGTACTGGTTTGATTACTCATCGCTATAAGCCTGTTGGGTTGGTTTGGTGTCCAGAATTCCGTGTTTGCTAATTCACTGGATTATGCGCTAGGGCACCGACTGGGATTCCATCTTGCAGCTACTCTTTCTGGCCTGACACTAACTTTTATCGTTGCATTCGGATTCACAGCTTTGAAATTTGCAGCTCGTATCGCAGTGCCTGCTTTCATTGTTAGCGTCGTTTATATTTCAACAGTAATACTTTCAGGACATAGTATTTCGGAGCTTTCAATCCTCTCGATGCATCAGAATGCCATCACTATAAGTGACGCAATAACGATGGTCGTGGGTGGAAGTATTGTTGCAAGCCTGATTACTCCCGACCTGACCCGTTACTACAGCAATGGCCGCCAGGTTTTCTGGATGACTACGCTAACGATTATAGCCGGTGAGTACATCATAAATGGCTTGGCCATCGTCGCATCTGTAATGCTCAAAACGTCAGATGTTGTCACCATTATGTCCGAAGTCACCGGAGGTATAGGCCTTCTTGTAGTCGTTTTCTCAACGATGCGCATCAATGACATAAATCTCTACTCATCATCGCTGGGTGTAGCCAACACGATTGAAGCTTTAACAAAAAGAAAGGTCTCATATATCTTGGTAACCATTCTCATTGGAGTGGCAGGAACAATACTGTCAGTGATAGGTATCCTGGATAGATTTGTAGACTTCCTGAACCTGCTGGGCGTCCTCTTCCCACCCGTTATCGGAGTGATGCTGGTTGATTACTTCATTCTTCGCAGTGACAGGGAGGTGCTGGATGCATCCCGACGGAATGGAACGTTACCGGATGAGATAAAGACAAAAAAAATTGGCTGGCTCGCAATTGCGGCCAGCCTTTTAGGGGGGGGTATCTGGTTATTGTATAACCACAGGGGTGCCTGCAGTTAACTCGATTCTAGTTGCATGCATCTTCTACTGGCTCAGTGAAAAAACATGGTTACACATTCAGTCACGACGGTTCAGTAACGCGTAAATATTCAGTCTGATTAGTACAACCGCGCGCAACATGTTGAGATTGAACACCATCAATTTTTGTTGCGCCAACTTGAGTGACTTCTGAACGCTTTCTTCGGTCACTTCATAAAACTCGGCAATGAGATGCTGCGAGATACCCCATGAATAAAGTATCGAATAGTCACTTTGTTTGGCAGACATCTCAGGAAAAAGGTTGTGGAACTTTTTTAAATCAGTACGATCAGGCATAGCCATGACAGTCTCCTACTCAGATTGTAATGGTCAGCTGTAGGACCGGATGGCCGTCTGGTTCTACAGCGTTTCTTTTTTATCTCATTTTAGGCTTTTCGCGCCAGACTCTATATCTTTCACAAACTCATCTAAAGCTTCCAGTATGAGCCAGTGCCTTGTGCGCCGACTGGATGCTGCTAAATCATCGAGTTTTTCCTTCAGGGACTCTGGCAATTTAACTGTAACCTGGAAACCCTTATCGTTTGACATTCTCACGCCCTCATAATAATTACTTTAGATAAGATACATCACCTTGCGATTACTGTAAAGTCACGTCATCCAAAAACATACCTAAACCGCAATGCATTGAATATTCCTGTAAAAATTAAACAGGTAAATTCAAGAATAAAACATCGCGCAGAAGCTATATAAACATTACATTCAGGAAGCGACGAAAAACAGAATTGTATATTACGAAAAACAATCAATAACTTTCGAATCATCGAGAAATTTTTCAATGAAAATGACAATAGATAGTCTAAAATTGAGGCAGGTTAAAGTTATAAAAAATATTAACCCCCACCAATCCCACTACAGCCATAAAATCAAAAAAAAGCAACATATAGTTAGAAAAAAATAATTTCAAATGATTTGTTTTTAACAACTAAGACGCAACTCAATAATTTTTATGGTGAGATAAAATCAATCTTCATCTATGAAGTGTTTTCTTTCCGATTTATCTTCTGCGTCACTTATTCCGGTAAGATTTCTGTCAATGAGAGCTTCAAGCGCGCCAACTGCATTCTCCCCCCTGAGCTGCAGGTACATTTCTGACACCATGGCGATCATGATGCTGATACCTTCACGGCTTCCAGAGACTTTACGTATAAGGTCCCTGTTAAAACCTTCCTCATCGAATTTACTGCCTTCACCCTGATGTTTTTTTACCATCAGGCCAATACCAACCAGTTCATTTACCACGGATGAAAAATTTATCTCGCCATGCGTTGCGCCGTTCTGCAGTTCGAGTTGCACAAGTTCATGAACTTCACGCTCGGTTTTTTCTTTAAAGTAAATATTTCTTCTTGCCATGTTTTTTCCTTAGCGCCACATCAGAATACAGCCACGACTGACATGGCATATTTTACGTTATTACCAGTACTGTAAAGCACCCACAATCCAATTTTTTTACTAATATGCGTTTTTTTATTATTCATCAGGTTTTCACTGTGTGTCAATCAGGCACTACAAATTAGTTTCCTGCATCAGTCTGATGTGTGTCAATCAGGCACCTGAAGCAAACTGATGGTGTGTCAATCCGGCACCACAACGATTTTTGTGTGTGTTAATTCAGCAATATACCTCAAAAAGAGTGTGTCAATCAGGCACTATTCATCATAATTATGTGTGTCAATCCAGCACTACCCTGGAACTCACTTTCCATATCTATTTGTTAAATAGTAATAACCACACTTAACACACCATACAGTGCCTGTTACAGTGCCTGATTTACACACAATCAGGCACTGTAAAGACACACAATCAGGCACTGCAAAGTGTGCTAATTAGCACACCACATACGCCACACATGTAAAATATCATGTCATTAATCAGGTAAGCACATGTTATTAAAGCTAAAAACCGCAAGATTACATCTTGCGTGGGGTGTGATGAAATTAAACCTTCCAAAAGCGGCTTGTTAAATACCGCCATCCTGCCGATTTCTTTTATTATACCCCTGCCTTTGCAGTGTCCCCCTGAGCGCTCCGTGCGCGTCTGTAACGAATTATCTTGCATCGGGTGATCTGACGCGCTATTTTCCTGGAAACCCGCTGTATTTAATTCCCTACACGTCACGGGACTGTCCCTAATGAAATGGTTTGCAGTACTGGCATTAACGGCCGCATTTACCGCGCAGGCAAAGCCTGAAATGTGCTTTACCCGTGCGGGTCACGATTACGGGATAGACCCGCTGCTGCTCACGGCAATATCAATCAAAGAGTCCAAGCTTAAAGCAGATGCGGTTAACGGGGATAACAGGAATAAAACGGAAGATGTATGCGGGATGCAGGTCAACAGTTCTCATTATAAAAAACTGAAGCAATTCAATATTGATCGCGCTCGCCTGCTCGACGATCCCTGTATATGCGTTTACGCCGGCGCATGGGTTCTCGCCCATAACTTCCGGTCTTACGGTAAAAACTGGAGCAGCGTCGGCATGTATAATACCGGCCCTTCACCAAAGCTCATCACGCAGCGAAACGCCTACGCGAATGACATTAAAAATATTTACAGAGTTCTGCTGGCCAGAGCAATCGTTGCGGGTGCAAATAACCAGTCTAGCATCGCTGCAAAAACTGATACTGGCAATAATGAAGAACCCGTGGCGCAGGTCATAAAAAAACCGGTCAGATGACCGGTTTTTTATTTATCACCACGGCTGCACGGGCCATCCTTCGAGCGGCTTCGCATCGCGGTCAATTATCACCACGTCCGCCCCGTTAATTTCTCTCGCCTCCGTCAGCAGCCTGATGGCGTCTTCAGACAGCCCGGCGTTTCGCATACACATTGCCGGGATAGCCAGCTTATCGGGAATAACCATAAAGCCAAAAAAAATATTAACCACCCACCGTTCCGGCGCATTACCTGCCTGTTCCCCGCTCAGCTCTGCCAGTATTACGGCATCACGCCGGGTGATATTGTTCATTGAGCAGGTCAGCACGCGCATTTGTTTCTCATCCATTAATAAATCCTCCCGTTCCCGGTTATGACCGGGACACATTTTTTCAGGTCGCGGTAAATTCTTCCCTGTTCCCTGATAATGTTTCCGTATTATCCGGTATTTTCTGACGGATAATACGGCTCCGTGATCCCCTGTTCAGGGCACAGTATCAGGCGGCCCGCGGTATTTTTTGCAGCGGGCCGGACGGCCCCGCCTCATATTATTTACCCTTCATAAACGGACAGGCCCGTCAGCACGTCCGCATCACTGTCGAAATGGATCATCGACACGTTAAGCGACCGGGACAGTAACTCGAGGGTGCTATACCCCGCGTGCGCAGCTCACCCGGCGCGTCAGCGCGGGCGGTGAGCCGGATGATAAATTCGTTATGCATACCCGTACTGTGGATCCACTCATGGGTGAAGGTTTCCGCGCTGTCGATCGGATCGCTGAGGTAAGCCAGCGTCAGCGCATCCTGATGGCTCAGGTGGGCGCTGCTCAGCATGATGTAACGGAGCAGCGCATTTTCATTTTTTTCCATTGTTCCTGTGCCGCCCCTGACGGGACGGCCCTCCGTTATCAGGCAGCGCCCGCTTCAGTTCAAGACCACGCAGAAACTGGCCCCATTCGCTCACGCGCATCGCGGGCACCCGGACGGTCTGACGCTTCTGCACGTAGTGCGCCACGTGGCGACTGCGCGCACGGATTTCCGGCGCAATATCCCGTTCAGCCACGTCTTCCCGGCTGATGCGCGTATGCCGCGTGGCATTCCCGCTATTTACTTCCCCGGCAGGGGGTGCAATGATGCTGACTTCGACAATATGCATGATTAAACCTCGAGTATTTGTTGAAAGCCGGGAAGTCCCCAGGAAGGCCTTTCCGGCACGGACGGGCAGGGGAAACCCTGCCCTCTTCGTTTCTGATGTTTCCTGTTTTCCCTCCTCAGCGCTCAGGGCGCGGCCAGTAGTGCCTTCTCAATTACCGTGTATCCGGTGTCAAACTGGTACACCGCGACGGGCCAGCCATCCGCCAGATACAGCGTCAGCCCCTCCGGCCAGTCGCCGGGTTCAGCAACGGCCTGATAGCGGGACAGCTCCTGCCAGTCCATGCCCGACCAGCCGCAGAACTTCCCGTTGGCGCAGACGTGATCGCACAGGTCGAAAAACTGGGCTTCCGTCAGGTTTGTTTCACCCCATCTTTTGGAAGATTCTGGCGTGGCGGTTTTGACGTTGACGTTATGTGTGTTCATGCTGGTTTCCCCGCTTCGGTTATCAGTTCATCTTTCAGTGAGTTCAGTCGCGGCGAAGGGCAAAGGAGCAACGACAGACGGCTGACCGCACGGGCGTCACCGCAGGCCGCAGCGCAAGGGAGCCGCAGGCGAGTGCGAACGGGCGAGGAACGGCGAAGCGTACCCTTGCGGGCAGACGGATGACGGTGCTACGGCCAGCCCTCCGCGAACGGACTTACCGGAAGATGTGCAGCCGGACTGAAAAACGGGGATGAACACACCCGACGCGACGGAACGGCGTGGCGTCCGCAGCGGCCGCAGCGCGGCCAGTGAAATGCGCCAGCGCACGCTGGCTGCGGGGTTGCGTCAGTCGATGGAAACCCGCCGGCCCGGAACGGGCAAGGGCAGAGACGGCCTGCCGGCTCGGTGCGCAGCATGACAGCGCGGCCCGCAGGGAGACGCCCGGGCCGGGGATGAAACGATGAGAATGAGGTTATGAACCAGGAACTAGAGCTCCCGGAACATAAATAACCTGAGCCATCCCATAACTCAGCCAGAAATCACGCAGGGGTAACGCTTCACACGCAGGAGAAAGGCCGGTGCGTCAGCACCGGCGTTATCCGGCCCGCCAGGGCCGTGGCCCGTTCTCTCCGGTTCATCCGCGTCCCTGCTCACAGAGACGCCGACGTTTTTATCCGGGCAGGCGGTTCTGCAGCGCCATGCGGTCAGCCTGCAGCTGACGAAATCGCTGGCAGTAGTGCTCGCTCAGTTCCGGCTCGTCGTGAAGGTCGTACATCCAGCTGCGGTGGTTCAGTACCAGCAGGGTGATAACCAGCCCCGCAGCTTCGGCAGACAGCGCCAGGTCAGCGCCGTTATCGGGACTGACAAAGCGCCAGCGCCCCGCGCCTGGCTGCATGAAGCCGCCGCCGCTGGCCAGCACCACAAACTCCCACTCGCAGCCGTCATACCCCGAAAGGAAACGGCTGGCGTAAAGAAAAACGTTGTACTCGGCGCGCACGTAATCGTGGGAAAACAGCATCGGCAGAAAACGCATCTTCACATAGCGATCGACGTGGGTCTGTATGTTCATAGCTTCTCCGGTATCAACAGGGTTATCAGCGCGGGCTTGCGCCGTGACCACACCAGAGACGGGCGAAAAGTGGAGAGCGCGGGAGCGTCACCGCAGGCCGCAGCGCAAAGCCTTTGCGGGCTGAATGCCCGTCAAGGCTGCGAACGCGCGAGGAGACGGCGAAGCGTACTCTTGCGAGCGCAGCGGCCCGGCTAAGGTTCGGGAACGGCGTGAGCCCTCACGACGCGGCGGCCGGCAGGGTTTATTTCCGCCAGGCATCTGCCGCGAGGCGGGTGCCGGTCAGCGGCGGAGCGCAGCGAGGTCCTTTTTGCCTTTTTCCGCACTCACGCCGTGCGGGGCGGCGTGAGTCTTCCGTCAGGCGGCCAGCAGCGCCCGGACGCGGGCAATATCGGCCAGCCCGTCGCGGACCGCCGCCGGCGTGCCTGCGCCCGTCTCCCAGGCCGCGCCGTCTTCAGAACTCAGGGCATGCTCTGCCGTTCGCATCACGCGCGCCAGCAGGCCGGCGTCCAGCGTCACCGTCTCACGACCTGCCCGCAGCCCGGCCAGCAGTTCCCGCACCCTGCGCGATGAAATGCCCTCTTCCATGTGGTCGTACAGTCCGGCGTTGCCTATCGCGCACAAAATCGCGTCGGCCTCCTGCGCCGTCATGTCCTCCGCCTGCGCCATCAGGTCCTGTTCCGTCCAGACCAGCAGCGCCAGCTTTTCCTCGCCGCCAAAGGCGCGCTTTATCAGGCGGGTCACTTCTTTTCGGGTTCCGTACATCATGTTTACTCCGTCAGTATTGTTGTGGCCGGGGTTACCCGGCCGCGTGAGGTCAGTCCTGAAAGGCGGCATCCAGCGCCAGCGCTTCTTTGTAGGCTTCCAGAAACAGCGCGTTGATGCCGCATACCGTCTGCCGCGCCAGCCGGATTCCAGCTCGTTCAGCCGGGTCCGCAAATCACACATTTCATTTGAAAGCGCCGCCACCCCGGCGCGGAGTTCTTCATATCCGGCATAGTTCATTTCGCGGCCTCCGGCAGCCAGTCCCCGTTGGCGGCGGGGCGCAGCATGGAGCGCTGCACCGCGGCCAGCCGTTGCTGGCCGGCACGGTGGTATGTCTCCATCATCTCGATGCCGATATAACGGCGCCCGGACTGGAGCGCGGCCACGCAGGTGGAGCCGGAACCGGCAAACGGATCGAGGACAATGGCGCCCGGGTGCGTGAATGACTCGATCAGTGGCTGAAGGCTGGTGACGGGTTTTTCGGTCGGATGGTGTTTGTTTCCGGTGTATTTCAGCCCTGCACGTCCGGCAGCGGATTCTCCGGCAGGCGCGGGCGGCCCTTTGCCAGCACGTAGGCGCACTCATGGGTGTAGCCCACGTAGGCGGATTTAGAGGCGTAGGTCTTGGTAAACACAAAGTGGCCGACGATGCGAAAGCCGGCGGCGGTCCAGGCGCTGATAAAGCGATCGGCGCGGTTCCAGCCGTAAAAGCTGACCATCAGAGAATCGTTTTTAAGCACGCGGTACATTTCATGACAGGCGGGTTGCAGCCACTCGTCAGTTTTGTCGCCGGCGATGGTTCGCCCGGAACGGTCGCGGAAGCCGACCAGGTACGGCGGATCGGTCAGAATGAAATCGACGGCCTTATCGGGAAAGCCGGACATAATCCGGATACAGTCACTCTGGATAAAACGGGACATATGCACATTCCTCTGCTGATGGGGACACCCCTCTGGTGCCGTGACCTCCACACAGACGGGCGTAAAGCGGAGCAGGCAGGGGCGACACCGCAGGCCGCACGCGCCACCGGAGCGGACTGAACGTCCCGCGTAAGGTGGGGAACGGGCGAGGATGGAGACGAAGTGAACCCTTGCAGGCGAAGCGGCCCGGCTACAGTGAGGGCACGGCACTTACAGGTGCCGGCGACCGGCTACAGTGAGGGCACGGCACTTACAGGTGCCGGCGACCGGCCAGCGGACGGACGATGGCTCAGCAGCGGAGCGAAGCGACAACCTTTATTGTGGCGGGGGATACCCGGGGCCCGTTGAGCATCCGTGGGCATTTAATCCCGGGAACTTTTCGAAATGGTGTCATCTTCAACAGAAATCAGAAATGTTTGATAAGGCCAGAAAGGCTGCTTTGAGCGAGGAGCGGGCATTTGCTATTCATACCTGTTCAGCTCCACACTCTTTTGAGTGTTCCGATTGTCCTTACATCACTGAGTACTCTTCCGGCGTGTTTGAAAGGCGCATTCAAGATCCGAATAGCGCCTCGCTCACCTTAAAAACTCTTTGTGCTCTTTTTCCTAAGGTGCCCTTGGTGGTTCGCCAATGCTTTTTAACAGGGAGTTGTATTGATTCGGATCTGCCGCATAAATCTTGTCCAATACGTAGTTTGCCACCTTGGAAATTTCTGGAATTTCCACAGGTTTGAATCCGCGATCAGGGATTGATTCGAGATGCGAAAACTCGTTGTTAAGTCTATTCACAAGAGCTATCGCAGTTGGATCCTCTTCGCCAAAGAATTTTTTGATCCTTTCAAAGGCATCATTCTTGTCATCATGGTGCGGGAACTTAAAGAACAGAAATGCCTCGAGGAACTTACGGAGGTTATTACCGAATCCATAGAATGGTTCATGAGATTCATTCGCTCCACCTTGATTGCGGCACTTGTAGATCTGATGAAACAGGTAGTTGAATTCAGTGATGTAGTCTCGCAGATATGAAGGCATCAGGGAAATCTGGCTTGCCCCTCCGTTTCTCTCCACGATGAAATGTTGGCATCCACCGTGATTCTTCTCATTAGGAAGCGATATTTTCTTTAGATACTTCAAGAAATCTAGGTTATGGGTGGATATAAAAAGCTGCTTGTAGCGATAGCTGTTTGTTCCATCTGCATTCTTGATAGGTTTCGCAATCAGGCTTTCTATCAAGCTGAACATGAAGAAGATATGATTCCCGTCTAGGCTGGAAATTGGGTCATCTATATAAATGATCAGATCCTTACCTTTGCTGTCTGGCTCTTCCAGCTTGGCTATGAAGTAGCAGAAAGCAATCAGGCTGCATTCGCCTTCGCTCAAGTTGTAGGCAGATTTTCCATCTCTGGTGACTTCAAACTTAATCGAAGTATTCTCAACATTGTCTTTGGCTTCAAGCTTGATGCCCTCATGACCAAAGAAGTGACTGAGCAAGTCATTTACTCGCTCCGCGCCCTTGCGTTCATCCTTCTGCTGGCCCTGTAGACGGGTCACTTCGGTTTCTTGTTCGAGAATTTCGGCTTCAGCTTCGCTAAATGCAATGTTGGCTGTGTCAGCATCTGTTTTGAGACTGGCAATACGGGCTAATTCAGTACCGTAGGTGATGTCTCCGATAAAAGACGCCACATCGGTAAGCCGTAGAGATTCTCGTGCAGTGTTTTTATCGTTCTCCAGCGAAATTGTGCGACCATTGTTTTTGGCAATCAGATTATTGATGTCGCTCACGCATTGTTGAATTGCAGTCGGATCATGAAAATAGACAGGTCTGGCAACCTGCTGAAATATGGCGTTCTTTCTCTTATCCAACGCAGCCTTCAGAGCTTTGAGATCCAGCATGTAGCCTTTCAGGTAATCAGTAAGCGTTATCTTGGTGGTTTCGAATGAAATTTTTTCTTCTGCATAGAACTTATCGCCAGTCAAAGTCAAGAAGTTAGGAATGGCTTGGATTTCGGTGGCGATGGATGTCAGGCATGAATCGATACTCGACTCCAGTGCCGAGGATTCCTTACTGAAGTGAGAGTCTAATACCTGCCAGATGTCATGAGGAAGATTCTGACGGCAGAATGCGCAAGTGCCCCGCTTATCTTTATGTAGCGGTATGCCATCCTTAACCCACATCTGAAGAGCCGTCTCATTCAACAGCTCCTGAATTGGCTGTGTTGGCTTAATCAATCTTGAAAGGAGTTCTTCAGCTACCTTGCTTATTGATTCGATGTTGAGGCTTATCGATACGGTATCGGTAATATCAGGTAGGGCCTCTTGCTTCAAGAGATTGACCTTGGAAGCTTGTTCTTCGGTTGTCAGTGCTATGAAGCTAGGTTTTTTGACTAAGCCAATGTCTTTTTTGATGCTTTCAATGTTGTAGACAGCAGGGCCGTAGATGCGGTTCTGTTTAATCTTATTGTTGGCATGAGAACGAAGTTTGCCCTCTAGAGCATCAGACGCAGTTTTATGATTGCCTTTCGTTCGGTCTCTCTCTTTCTTTTTAGCTTCAAGTTCATACCGGAGGCCTGACTTCGATTCAACACTGCCCAGCTTAGTTTGGATTGCGGTAATGGAATCTTCGATTTCTTTATTCTTTTCACCAACGATAGCAAACGTCTTGATCGCGCCGTCTGTTTGATTGACTAGGAAGCTTAGGTTATCGCTAACAAAATCCCGGTTGTAGACCCGAACATCATAGCCATGACCTGAAAGGCCTACCGATGTCACATCACCTTTGTCACCACGAATGGTGAAATTTGGGTCCACGTAGTTGTGTGGAATGCGCCCAGTTTCCAAAGCGCGGAAAATCCGCGAGAGTGTAGTTTTACCAGAGTAGTTCCGTCCGTATAGGATGTTGAGCCTCTTGAAATTCTGGACGGTATTGCCTGTATCTTTAAGGCTATTTTTCCAACTGAGGTCCGTAAAACTACCGAAACTACCGATGTCAACCTGACTAAACATGAACACTCCCCTAGCGCTGGCTATTGGTTGCCAATTTTCAATTGAAACAAATTGTTCATCTAGTCTACTCTGAGGTTAAGGAATATTTGAATAGGTCATTAATAAAATTGATGAATAATTTTATGAATTGGAATTCAGCATCCTTCTAAATGCCCCTCAAAAAGTTTATAGATTGATGTAGGGTAATGAAGCCGGGAGCTGCTCCTAACTGGATGATGCGGATAGAACGTCAGCAATGTCCGCTTTTGGCTGTGAGTTCAACGGGTCGACGCAACGCTATCCTTAAACAAGGGGGGACGTTGCCATGAAACGAAGAACGCGCATTTACTACACGCCAGAACAGAAAGCGATTATCTGGGACAGGTATAAGCAAGGTGATTCCCTGCATGATATCGCCAGAATGTTCGACAGATATCACTCTTCTGTTATGCCCACTATTCACCAAACTGGTGGTTATCGCCCTTCTGTCAGAAAGCGACACCGGCTGGCTCTTTCACTTGATGAAAGAGAGGAAATATCCAGGGGGCTGGTAGCAAAAAGTAGCATCAGGGACATCGCCGACAAATTATCAAGAGCCCCTTCAACTATTAGCCGCGAGATCAAAAGGCATGGAGGTGCAAAACATACCGAGCTGCAAAAGCGGATAAGGACGCGTGGGACAGTGCCCTGAGGCCAAAACCTTGCAAGCTAATTGGATGCCCCGCATTGTGTAAAATCATTGCAGAGAAGATGTATCAGGACTGGTCGCCGGAACAAATCGCCGGTTGGCTTAAACGCTGTTATCCGGATAATCAGGAAATGCAGGTGTCACACGAAACGATTTATAAAACGCTTTTTATACAAACCCGGGGAGCTTTAAAAAAAGAGCTGCAGCAGTGCCTAAGAAGCGGGAGAGTAGTACGTAAATCCAGAACGACATCACTTAAAGGAAAGGGATTAGGCTCAATACCGGATGCAATACCCATCAGCGAAAGGCCATCTGATGTTGCAGACAGAGCTATACCAGGTCACTGGGAGGGAGACCTAATACAGGGCTCTAAAAACTCATATATTGTCACGATGGTAGAACGCCATTCCCGCTTTGTTATGCTTGCCAAAATCAGTGATAACAAGACAGCCACAGTCATATCCGCACTAATCAAACAAGCCCGGCAGCTGCCTGTTGAACTTTATAAAACATTAACTTGGGATCGAGGGGCGGAAATGACTAATCACACCCTTTTTACTGTAGCAACAGAAATTGAGGTCTATTTTTGTGATCCACAATCTCCCTGGCAACGCGGCTCCAATGAAAATACGAACAGATTGCTTAGGCAGTATTTTCCAAAAGGAACTGACTTATCGGTTCACAGCCAGCAAAGACTAAACAGTGTTGCCAGGCAGCTCAACGAGAGGCCAAGAAAAACGCTAGACTATGAATCACCCGCAGAGCGTTTTAACCAATGTGTTGCATCCATCGGTTGAACTCACAGCGAAAAGAAGACGTTTTTCGGCGTAGTCGTCTTCCGGAATAAAATGTCTGATTTTATGGTATATCTGTGAACGCCATGAGCGGGCATGGCCGGACTGGTTTACAGCAGGAATAAGTTTTCAGGAACCGTAAAAGTCGGGCTGGTCAGCACGCTGAACAGCCCGCTAAAACTATTTCAGATGCTCACGAAGGAGACTGCCGGCCTGAGTCAGTGAGGCCTGAACCTCAGGAACTTCTGCCAGGGCATTAAGCAGGCCGTAATCGTGTATCATGCCGTTATAACGCACCTGAATCACGTCAACGCCTGCTGCATTAAGTTTACGTGCATAAGCTTCTCCTTCATCCCGCAGCACATCATTTTCCGCCGTCTGTACAAGCGCTGGCGGGAGTCCTTTCAACTGGGTTTCAGAAGCACGAAGCGGTGATGCGTATATTTCATTGCGCTGGGCATCGCTGGTTGTGTAATTATCCCAGAACCACTTCATCATATTCCGGGTGAGAAAACGTTTCGACGCATATTTTTCGTAGGATACCGTGTCAAATTTTGCATCGGTAACCGGCCAGAAGAGGACCTGATAACGCAGGTCAGGACCGTGTTTTTCTTTTGCCATCAGGCTCACGACTGCTGCCATGTTTCCGCCAACGCTGTTTCCCGCTACCGCAAGGCGATTGCCGTCAACACTGATTTCGTCACCATGTTCTGCCACCCACTTTGTGGCCCCATAGGCCTGGTTTATGGCAACCGGGTAGTGTGCTTCAGGGCTGGGCGTATAGTTGACGAAGACGGCAACAGCACCTGACGCAAGAACCAGGTCACGAACCATGCGCTGATGAGTCGGGTAGTCTCCCAGCACCCATCCCCCACCGTGAAAAAACATAAAAGCCGGCAGCTTTCCGGAGGCGTTTTCAGGCCTGACGATGGTCAGCTCCACGGGTTTGCCGTCTACCTGAATGGTTTTGTTGGAGCTTGCAACGCCGGAGAGGTCAACCTTCACCGAAGACTGCGCTCCGGACAGTACCTTACGGGCTTCTTCCGGAGAAAGTTTCTCGATGGGTTTGCCATTACCGCTGTTCAGCTGGTCAACGAATGACTGCGTGGTATGCTCCAGATGAACGTCGTTTGAGGCCGCTCCGGCCGTACTTATCGCCAGAAAAATGCTGCTACTAATCAGGGCGGAGGTCATTCTATTCATGATAAATCCTTAAGTAATAATTATAACAAAACAGTAAAAATCATCTGTGACAGTCCTGATGATTTAAAAAATTATAGATGAAAACATCTGCGTTGCATGATTTTAAGGGAATTTAATAGAGTCCGTGAATTTATGTACCGAGAACCATAGAAAGGGAAAATGGAGGAGCAACTTTGAGGAACATTTAAATTACTTATATATCATCAGTGCGATGAAGTGTGACTTTAGCCGTTTATGAAATCAGGCAATGACCTGAGGTATCTACTTCAATGCCGACTTACCAATGTCCGCTTCTGGCACTTAGCGGAACTATACGACATAGATTTTGAGTATTTTTGTCGTGAACAGAATTCATGCTGTAAGCTGGCAAAGGCGGACTTATGAACTGAAAGATATGTCAGGATAACCGCAAGCCACCGGCGGTGCGCCTGCGTCATGGCATTGCGGGTACAGCTGAGAAACGGTAAACAGGTAGTCAGTTAATATTCATATCACGCCCGGTAAACCGGCCTTAACGCTGAAGGTTAAGGCCTTCCTGCCAGCGCCAGCGAAACAGCGTTTCCCAGCGTTCATCCCATTCGTCATACACCACCACCACGCCTTCAGGGGTGACGGCCGCCGTCTGGCGGTCCACGAAACGAAAGTCCGACGGCATGGCGCAGACGGTGTCGTCAACCTGCCACAGGGTGTCCAGGTAAACGTCCCCCCTGCCCCAGTGCCAGTGCCCGCCATCTTCCTTCAGGCAGTCAGGCCACCACGTGCGCCCCATCAGCGCCACGCCCAGCATGGCCACGCCCGCGTTTTCAGCCATCAGCAACACCTCATAACGGATGATTTCTCCGCGCGAGTGAACTTCAAAAACAACAAACCAGTCATTCATGCTGATGCCTCAGATAATGCGGGACGGCGGAGTGGGCCCGGCAGCAAAGATTATGCCAGCTTAAACTGGGCCCGGGAATGCCACTAAAGTACGGTGCCGGCTGGCCGATACCAGGAATAATCACATTACCTGTCCGACCGGAATGGTTTACCCTGGAAACCATTTTAAAAGGAGAATTTCTATGGGAACCGCTAAGCCCCCCGTTTTTATCCCCGCCGCACCGAAATGTCTCGCCGCCAGTCTGCGCGAAATGGCTGACCTGGTGGAAGCCGGCAGCCATGAGATACGCGAGGCGGAGGTGTACTACGATACCGCGGAGAACGGAGAGCACCTTACTGTTTTCCGCGTGGTGCATGCCCCCGGCCGTGCAGAAAGTTAGGCGCCTCTGACTACAGGATGCAGGGTCGTCCTGCCGGACGGGCAGGCGCGGGCCGCCGGCGAAAATATTCCGCCTGGCGTTCCCCGCCTCCGGATAATGAACGGAAAACAGGGTTACCGGCTCAGGAAAATACCGGTCTGCACCCACCCCCACCGCTCGCCGCAGCGGCCGTCTGAGGCGTACCGCAGCAGCGCGAGGAACGAACAGACGGCGCGAGGAAGCGGAACGGCACCGCCCCCCGCATATTCCCCTGACACACGGTGCTCACGGACACACTTTTATCAGCGCTTTTTGACGCTGCCTGCCAGCCAGAATCCCGCGGCCAGAATAATCACCCACAGCAGCTGGAGCGCTGCCTTTACTCCGGTACTCAGGTTATGAAAAACAAGCAGCGGAACGATGAACAGTGCGCTTCCCAGCATGCACCACTCTCCCCAGCTCTTGCGCCGCGCAGGCGGCACGGCAGAAAGACGTTTTTTTATGGCAGACAGCATGGTCTGCATCTCCTTGACTGATGCGGTGGTTGTTCTTGCCGGCATTATGTAAAGGACCGTGACAAAAAGGCAGCTTTATTTATACTGTTTATATATACAGTACAATCAGGATTCAGCCATGCCTCTTTTACATCTCCTCACGCCTTCTTCCTCGCAGGAGCGCATCCTGCTGCCGCTGTTTTCCGACCGGTGTGCGGCAGGCTTTCCTTCCCCTGCCGCAGATTATGTCGAAGCCGCGCTTGACCTGAACGAGCTCTGCATCCGCCACCGGGCCGCCACCTACTTTGTCAGGGCCTACGGTAACAGCATGACCGATGCCGGTATTAAGGACGGGGACCTGATGATTGTCGATAAGTCAGAAAAGCCGTCGCACGGGGATATCGTAATTGCCGCGGTGGATGGCGAGTTCACCGTTAAGGTGCTGGAGCTGCGCCCACGACTCGCCCTGCAGCCCATGAATCCGGCTTTCCCGACTATCTACCCGGACCCCGACGCGCTGGAAATCTTCGGCGTGGTGACCTGGTTCCTGCACACGACGCGGAGCTGAAGCATGTTTGCCCTGGTCGACGTCAACAGTTTTTATGCCTCCTGTGAGAAGGTATTCCGCCCGGAGCTCAGGGATGCCCCCGTCATCGTATTATCGAACAACGACGGCTGTGTAATCGCAAGGTCCGCAGAGTCTAAGCGCCTCGGCATAAAAATGGGGGAACCCTGGTTCCAGATAAGGTCACGGCAGTTCCCGGTGCGGCTTAACGTGTTCTCCAGTAATTACTCGCTGTACCACGACATGTCTGTCAGGGTGTCGACGGTACTGGAGGAGATGGCGCCCGCCACGGAAATCTACTCGATTGACGAGTCGTTTCTGGATATCAGCGGCATTGACAACTCTGAACCCTTTGAACACTACGGACGCCGCGTTCGCGAGAGGGTGAAGGCCGTTACCGGTCTGACGGTGGGCGTCGGGATGGGGCTGACCAAAACGCTGGCGAAATCAGCCCAGTGGGCGAGCAAGGAGTGGCCACAGTTTGGGGGGGTGCTCGCACTGACAAGGGACAATCCGGTCCGGACTGAAAAGCTTCTGTCGCGACAGCCTGTGGAAGAGGTCTGGGGCGTCGGCCGGCGGCTGAGTAAACAGCTCAACGCGATGGGTATCGTCTCCGCGCTCGATCTGGCACGCAGCAACCCCGCCTTCATCCGCAAAAACTTCAGCGTGGTGCTCGAAAGAACCGTCCGTGAGCTGAAAGGTGAATCCTGTATTGCCCTGGAAGAAGCCCCACCGGCAAAGCAGCAGATTGTCTGCAGCCGGAGTTTCGGTGAGCGCGTCACCACGCTTGAAGGACTCAGGCAGGCCATCTGTAAACATGCCGAACGCGCGGCGGAAAAGCTCCGTCAGGAGGGGCAGTACTGCCGGCACGTTTCGGCTTTCATCAAGACGTCGCCCTTTTCTCCCGGAGAACCGTACTACGGTAACGTTGCCGGCGAAAAGCTGACGGTGGCCACGCATGACACCCGAGACATCATCTCGGTTGCAATGAAAAGTCTGGACCATATCTGGCGTGATGGCCACCGTTATGCAAAGGCAGGAGTGATGCTCGGCGACTTCAGCTCTGGCGCTCTGGCTCAGCTGACGTTATTCGACGAGCGGCCGCCACGCCCTCAGAGCGCAGAACTGATGTCCGTGCTGGACAAGGTCAACGGTTCCGGGCTGGGTAAGCTGTGGTTCGCAGGCCAGGGAACACAGCAGGACTGGCAAATGAAACGGGAAATGCTTTCACCTGCATGGACTACGCGCTGGAGTGATATTCCTGTGGCCAAGTTGCGATAGGTTCCGGCTATCTTTTGATCCAGACCTTATTATTGAGGTGAACTATATTTTATTAACTAACTTAGGAGATCCCGGTGCTTCTGTTTAGTTATCCTGCCACTTCCCTACCTCATTACCCGTCGCCCCTCCCGGGTCAGCAGGGGATAAGCAACAAACTCAAAATAAATGTCCAGCGCTGCGATTTTCAACAATACACCGTTTACAACATAGTTTCCGGTACTATTAAAGTATAGCGATGAAGCCGATTTGAAAGAGCAGATTGACGAACTTTTTGACGAAATATACCTACCGCTGAGATACGTAACTGCGTGGTCGATGATATGACGCTAACCAATGATGCAACCAATCAGGGCTGGAATGAATACGATGGAGGTTGGCTTTAATTTCCTGATAGAAGCTTAAACCAAAATTCCCGCCAGTTCTAACATTCAAAAAACTCTTATACTCATTTACACACAACAAATATATTTACTCATTTGTGTTTTTGTGTCTTTGTGTTTTTGTGTCTTTGTGTTTTTGTGTTTTTGTGTTTTTGTGTTTTTGTATATAATTAAACTCAAATGAGTAAACACACAAATAAGGTTAAACATGAAAATTATCGCGTTCCTCAACCCCAAAGGGGGGTCTGGTAAAACGACTGCGGCGATCAACGTCAGTAGCTGCCTTGCCAGTTCGGGTAAAAAAATTGCAGTTGTAGATACAGACCCACAGATGAGCCTCACTAACTGGAATAAAGCAGAGAAAGCAGCATTCGATGTTTACACCGCAGCATCAGAGAAAGACGTTTACCAGGTAAGAAAAGATCTGGCTGAATATGACTTTGTGATTATTGATGGAGCCGGTTCTCTGTCAGTTATTACTTCCGCAGCGGTGATGGTCAGCGATCTGATTATCATCCCGGTAACACCCAGCCCTTTGGATTTTTCCGCTGCCGGTTCTGTCGTCACGGTACTGGAAGCCCAGGCTTATAATCGTCCGGTAGAAGCTCGATTCCTCATCACACGGAAAATCGAACAAGCCACCATGCTTAACGTCCTGAAAGATAGCATTGCTCAGACGGGTATTAAGCCGTTTAAAACTGCGATCACACAACGCCAAAGTTACGTTAAATCCGTCATGGAGGGTGAGAGCGTTTTCGATACCAACGATGGAGCAGCAAAGGGCGAGATAGCCATTCTGACGCGAGAAATACTCGAATCATTTGAGTAAAAACTCATATACTCATTTCAGCATATTAGAGGTTCTGTATGGCACTAACTAAGCAACATACATCAAAAACAATGAGTTTCGGTGAGCATCGAGATCTTGAAAAAGTCGTCAATAGCACACCCACGGGAAAACAAAAGAGAGTCAACGTTAACTTTGATGAAGAAACACATATCCGCTTCAAAGCGGCGTGTGCAAAACGAGGTACATCTATTACTGATGTGATAAAGGACATGGTTGATAGCTGGCTGAAAGCAAATGACAGGTAAATTACTCAAATACACATATGAGTAAAAAATCATGTGTAATAATAAGAGAGTATAACCATCCAGAGATACTCTCTTGTTAGGCAGATCAATTCTGCTGTGGCTCTGGAACGTCATCGTTAACAGACGGGCTACTTCCAGCATCGGCTTCATTCTGCGCGGCAATGAGCGCATTGGACTGCTTGTGAGTGAGCACCGCCCGCGAACGGTTAGCTGCGTAAAATTTGGCGACAGTTACAACTTCCTCACCGGTAAACGTCTGTCGATCGTCCGGGTTATTTTTAAGGCTGTTCTTTGTAATCTGGAGAGCAACTACTTTCGGATCAACATTATTGGCGAGCTACGTTGCTACACATTTCGCTGAATGACCTGTCCTGCTTGTCTGGTCAGATGTAACTTGATCCCAAGTATCAAGCGCCGCATCCTTTCCGCTTCGCAGTGTGTCTCTAATCTTTTTAACTGTCATATTGCAACTCGCTAGATACTTCAATAAAAAATGAGTAATCACGCATTTACTCAAAAACACATGCATTCCCTTTGAGAACACTGATCTGGTGCATAAAATTTTTATGTACCAGATCAGTGTTGGCCAAGCAAAGCGCGGCAAAGATTTTCTCATCCAATTAGAGCTTTAGCCTTTGCTCTGATCTCAGCAAGTTCGTCAGGCGATACAGTGCCTTTTTTTGTTACTTTCCGCGCTCTCCAGTCAACACAGGTAACTTGATCGGCAAGAGCAACACTTTCGCGGCTACCGGATAGTTCTACCTCAAATGGATAGCCTTTAGCTTTAGTGGTACACGGAACGCAAAGCAGCAACCCTACGGGATTATTGTAAGAAAAAGGGCTAAGGACGACAGCAGGGCGATGGCCGCCCTGTTCGTGACCTTCTACGGGGTCAAAATCCAGCCAGATTAGATCACCAGAATTTGGTACGTAACGTGAAACCATTTAGATCAATTCCTTCCCAACTGGCGAACCAAAATCTATTTTTCCGTGAACGTTATCTGGTGTGATACCTGATAACAGTACATCTAGTGAATACTCTTTAGATTTCAATGGTACTAAAACAATTTGGCCAGCTTCATCAATTTTCAAATCGAGTTTATCTTCGACATTGAGTGCTGCTGCTTGCATTACGCTGGCTGGTATTCTGATCGATGGGCTATTGCCCCATTTTTTTAGCGTTACTGTTGTCATTAACATTTCCTCCCTCACATTTGTAGATACATTGTAGAGGATATACAATGTGTCTACAAGCATCCTCCTTCCTTATAGACCGGGTTTTTAGCTAACTTTCAGTAGTGATGTAGGTAAGGACGAAAAGTGCCTTTTGGGGTTTGAAGTCCACTGATGTAAAAAACTACGCTAAGCGGTATCAGAAATCGATTTTGATACGATCCAGTCTCAAAATGACCAAAAAAAGATATTTGGAACCGTTTTTTTGGTCCAAATATGCAATCTCATAAGTCTAAATATTTCATACGGTTAATTCCCTAACGTGGTTTTTCGCACAATTGGCCCTCGAACCCCAATATAGCCACAGCAAAAGGAACCGTGTCAGATACACAGCTAAAGCAGGCCATTATTGATGAATCAATAGCGGCCTATCCTGGAACGTGTGCTTACCCCTTTAACAGTGTAAGAAATGGCAGCGCCTGTGGTGGGCGCAGCGCATGGAGTAAAGCCGGCGGTTATTCACCGATCTGCTACAATAAAGTAACTAAAGAGATGGTTAAATAGTGGCGGGACTCCCACTCAACGAACAATTGATGGTTCCTCCCTCATTTCAATGCCGCTATCTGGCACTCTATTTATTGCTCAGATCCCCTCGCTTTTAACATAACATCCCAGCCGCGAACTGAACTCAGAGCTTGCCCCAGTACATGTTTTGGATAACAACCCTGTATCCATCCATATCCTCGAAGGTAACGCCATCGCGGTCCCAGTAGGGATAGAATGATTTAACTCTGGCAAAGCCAGCATCATCCATATTTTCACAGGTGGTTCGCCAACTGTCTTTCTCAGGAATGTACAGAACCAGGAGATTTTCATTTGAGGCTGAAGGTAGCACCGGATGATGGTGGCACTGGGTAAACTCAAGGTACCAAGACAAGCCGTCTAGTCCTAACATGTATCCGCTGAATCCATCGTGATCTGTAAAAGCACCGATTTTTTCTAACCCACGCCCCTTACAGTACATTTCACAGCTTTTACTGAGTACGCTGACAGGTCTGGCAATCCTCATATGCTGCAATGCCATAAACACTGACCTGCCCCCAGGATTAGATACAACCTTCAGTTAGTAATGACGGTTGTTTGCCCCTGACCCCGAATATGATCCAGGCATAATCAGGAATAACCGGCTTCATGTTGGCTGCATATTCTGGCAACCGGCAGATTTTTCGGCGAATTCGTATGGGGTCATCCAGCCCAGAGCAGAATGGGGACGCCTCTGGTTATAGTGTATGCGCCAGGCCTCGATTTTGCACCGTGCATCCTCCAGAGACATAAACCAGTTCTCGTTCAGACATTCCTGCCGCAGCCTGCCGTTGAAGGACTCCACCGTCGCATTGTACGTCGGTGTTCCCGGGCGTGAGAAATCGATTCTGATGCCTCTTTCGTACACCCATCTGTCCAGCATTTTCCCTGCAAATTCAGAACCATTATCGGTTTTCAGCAACTGGGGTAAAGGGCGTCTGAGCGCTATGTTATTCAGCATTTCTGCCACTTCTGTTGAACGCAAATTCTGCCCCACGCAGATCCCCAGGCATTCGCGGGTTTACAGGTCGATAACCGTCAGCAGGCGCAGTCGTCGCCCGTCAAACAGCGCATCAGAGGCAAAATCCATGCCCCAGACGTGATTCGGATACAGACCCTGCGGCTGCGGTTGTCGGCGCTGGGCCGATTTATTGCGGCGTGGCCGTTTGAGGCGCAGAGACAGACCCTGCTCACGGTAGAGGCGGTAGATTCTTTAGTGATTATCGCGCCAGCCTTCCCGCCTGAGCATCACGTGTACCCGGCGGTCCCGTAATGAACCCGGGTTTCGGTTATCTCACGGATGCGTAGCCGCAGTGCGCTGTCGTCGGCGGCCACAGAATGATATCGAAACGAGCTGCGGCTGACCCGCAGCGCAAAACAGACCTGTCTCTCACTGGCGCCGTAGCGGACTTGCAAATCCCTGACGCATTCGCGCAGACGTGCCAGCGTCAGCTCTTTTTTGCCAGTACGTCCTGCAGCATCGCCTTGTCGAAGCTCAGATCGGCAACCAGCCTCTTCAGCCGCAGATTTTCCTCTTCAAGCTGCCGCATATGTTTCAGTTCTGAAGGAGAAATCCCGCCGTACTTTTTGCGCCAGGTGTAGAACGTGGCGTCGGAGATGCCCAGCTTGCGGCAGACTTCCGGTACGGCCGTACCCAGCTCAGCCTGCTTCAGGGCAAAGACAATCTGCTCTTCGGTGAATCGTGACTTTTTCATCGGCACCACCTCCGTTCAGGGGAGTGTTTATCATGCCGGAATTCTGTTTCTGAATGGAGCAGGATTTTGGGGTAGGGTCACCACGTTAACGGTCACCTGCGTCCATCAAGAATCGTATGCCGAGCTGGTAGGATTAGGTGAAACAGGCCGGGAGCTATCGCATGGCATATGTCCTCATTTGTAAAATTTCCAATAGCATTGCGTAACTGGTTCAGCAGAAGCTGACGATCCCAGCATTCTGGTAACGAAGCCCTATGCGAAAGCGTTCTCAAATGGATTAGCGCCTGTTCGATATCAGTTTCACTGATAACCACATCCTGTTTGTGATTGATGAACATAAAATCTCCTGCGGTTGCTCAGTGGCAACATTGCGGGCCGAGCCCTTATAACATGCATATTTTACGTCAGACACAGCATCGCATTCATTGTGATCAATCAATTGTTGATAAGCTGATTTAGAGGGTTATTTGACGTGAGCTACCGCAAAAACTTTTCATTACTGCCCCTGGAGATTTCACCGTGAAATTCCATAAAAAATGCCATTTAAATCAGTAAGATAGGCATGAAATTTGAGTGGAGAACAAAATGGCTAATTTCAACTAAAAGCATGAAACTTTGTGGAGATTTCACCTTGAAATCCCCATTCAAAAATTCAGTAAATCATACAGTTAGATACAAAATTCGGTTGGAGAAAATTTACTTTTCCAGATGAGAAGACAGTACTTTTTCAATAGCATCATCCAACGCGCTCTGGACTTCAGGAGCCAAGCGATTAAATTCATAACTGAACGTTCGCCCTTTTGTCTTTTTTCGGGCAAATCTGTTTTTATCGCCAAACTGCCACAATGTCGTGGTAACCGTCTTGTCCCTTGATGAAGATGCACCCATAACCAATGCTTCTTTGCGAATTTCGGTGACAAGTCTGGTTTTTACTTCATCATCAACCAGTGATGCATCGTTATGGATATCACTGAAAACATCAGCAAGGTTTGAAAGAAGTTCTGTTAAATCCAAGCCTTTGTCAGAAAGGAGCTCCTCAGTAGCCAGCAGTATTTTATAATCAGAGAATGACAGAACAGCCTGAACCGGGAATACGGATAACATAGCTGTTGATACGCTCGCAGCCTGAAGTGCCCGGGTCACCATAGCCTGGGAGAGGTTCTCTGATTCGGCGATTTCTTTCTGCGACAGACCGGTAGATTTCAGGGTTTTTAAACGCAGGCCCACTTCGCGAATATTATGTTCACGAGCAGTCTGAATGTCTTTTGCCAGTGCGCGAGCTTCAGCAGAGGTGAGGACGTCGTCAGTCACAAGAACAACCAGATCAGACCGACAAATTAACGCAGAAGCACGACGGCGTGAACCGTCCAGTACTTCGATACCCTCTTTGTTACGAACTCCAATGGCCGGGAAGAATTGCTGAAGTGGGAAAGTTCGTGTTATGTCTTTGAGCGATTCCGGTGTTAGGGCAGACTGGTCACGACCATTATTTTCCTGGACCACGTAAGTCATGCGTTCCACGTCTGTAGCAGGGACGGTTATTCGCGTAAAGAGCACCTTCCTGCCAGAGGAAAGTGTGAATACCTGCTTAAACTCTTCAACTATCGCTTCGCTGTTCAGGACAGGTGAGCTGAACGTTCGTCCAATAGTGTGGCGTATTTTACTCATCGTGCACCTCAGTTAATCCGTAAAAATTCAAGTCGGTCAAATGCTGCTTTGGCAAAGTCTTCAGCCGCTGAACGAGCGTTTTTAAGCGCTTCGCTACTGCCGACATAGGTGGCGGGATTAGCTGAGATAACTGTATCGAAGGATTCACCACAACGTTCAAATCCATCAAGCCGTGGAAGAGCTGCATCAAGCATGTCCCCGCCGAATATCTCTTTTGCCAGGCTGTGGCACATTTTGTGGTCAGCTTTATTGGCTAGCTTCGACATGAAGCCGATATTGGCACGCAGGCGGCATCCACATCCGGAAGATTCAATGATGCTTACGAGCTCCGGCAACCTGGTCAGATATTTTAGTGTGGAATGAAAGTCAACCTGAGCAGGGGGGATTGGAGTCATCAGAACATCTGCTGCAGCGAGTGCGTTATTCAGAAAGGCGTCTAAATGTGGTCCGCTATCAATGAAAATCAGATCATAATCGGTCTTAAGTTTATCAATGATATTAACGCGCAAAACACTATGTGGATTTTGCCCAGGAAGATGTTCACGGCAAAGTGATTCCCATCCTGATGCGATAAATGCATCATCAATTGAAGCGGGTATAACATCCACTCCAGGCACAATAGACTGAACGACGAACTCTTCTAAAAGCTCTTCACGTGAAACATTCTGCAGCATAGCCTGTGCTGAAGTTGTCTCAACCATGCCTACAGCTCTGGTGTGATTGAGAAACATAGTTGCAGAAGACTGAGGATCCAGATCAATGACCAAAATACGCAGATCTTCAAAGAGAAGGTGAGGGTGGGCACGCATGCCATGCGCCAGAGAGACAGTGGAAACAGTTTTTGATACGCCCCCCTTCAAATTTCCGACGAACACCGTCAAAGCTTCGGAATGTCTGTCCCGGTATTTAGGAACGCCTCGATGGTGGTAGATATCCACAATATTTTGGATATTCATTGCATATTTGGTGGAGGTTCCTGCAGAACGCTTATCAAACACATAACCATTCTCTTCCATCTCGCCTACAGCATAATCCACATTAGCTCGCGTAAGTTTTGGCAGCTTGGACAGAGCTGCTTTTGCATAGACCTGGAAGTAAACGTCTTCATGAAGTTCCTTTTTCTGAATATGAATCTGCTCGGTTAGCGCGCTGAGCATTTTACCTGCCCGGACGGCAATTTTGTCAGATTGAAGTGACGCTGTACTCATAAAATGACCCTTTTATGTAGGATAATTAATTAAAGGCGATATTCCTGCATGTAAAAACAAAAATCAACATTATTCATCAAAAAATGACGCATCTAAGCATTATTGGAAGTCGGATCCATATCAAAACCTATTTTTACCTATCGCCAATCCATCGTAGAAGCCTTAGTGATGGCTTCAAGAAACAAGGCACTGTTATGAGCAAGTACCTTTGAGTGCATTGTTCTAGAAAGAACATGAAATTATTCCACATATGGAATTTTACCAGGCATGCACCAAAGGTAGATTTTTTGCTCATTTCTTCAGAAGTACGCTCGTCAATATTACTTTCATAAACGTTAATCTGATTAAGATCTAACCTTATAACGCTGGATAGGGTTAACCTACTAAAAATTATGATCTTATTGACCGCATTGATTACCTGATAGTGGGGCTGTTTAAGTGAAAGGATTAACGATTTGGTAGGGTTTCAGATATGTGGAGTGATTACATGTGAGATAGGGTTTATCTCATGTGGAGGAATTACCTGTGGGATAGGTTTTTTTTATGTGGAGGGATTACCTGCGGGATAGGGGTTTTCTTATGTGGAGGGATTATCTGCGGGATAGGGGTTTTCTTGTGTAGAGGGATTACCTGCAGGATAGGGGGTTTCTTATGTGGAGTGATTACCTGCGGGGTAGGGGTTTTCTTATGTGGAGGGATTACCTGCAGGATAGGGGTTTTCTTATGTGGAGTGATTACCTGCGGGGTAGGGGTTTTCTTATGTGGAATGATTACCTGCGGGGTAGGGTTCTTCTTATGTGGAATGATTACCTGCAGGGTAGGGTTCTTCTTATGTAGAAGACTGTCATGTGACGCATGGTTTCTTCCTGCATGGAAGGATTACCTGTCAGGTAAAGATTAGTGTAGGTAGGAAGAATTTTTGAATGTACACATCGGTATCAGAGTAAAATACATATAAAACATATACTTATGTGGAGATATGGGTTAAATATATCAGTAAAACTTGCCTTAAGTGACTAAATTTATACATAAATTTCAGGATTGATTCCCCTACTAATCTGAACTCTTTAGATGGTAAAGCCCATGCTACAAACGTGTTGTACTGGAAGGTTTATGACTGCATCGAATAGATCAAAGCGGTCAGGGCAACCTGATTGCTTTGTTTATTTATAAGTTTACTGTTTAATAGTTTCAGTTTAGATGCTAAATTAATCATTATTTTTCAGTTGGTTAGATAGTTATATGTGGAGTGATTTCCAGCGTGAAGTGGAGAAGTTTTCTGTTACAAGTGGAACTATTTTCTGCTACACGTGGAATATTTTTCTGCTTAATGAGGATCTTTTTCCTGTGGAGTAAATGTCTAAGAATCATAGGATTAAAGGTCTAACATCTAATTCGATCTTTTATGGATCCTGAATCAATGCGGTCTAATGCTTTGTCAAAACGTAATGTGGAATGATTTTCTGAAGAAAATGAGTTACCCATACAATACAAGCGTGCTCAACTTCAACCAAATGCACATGAGAATTGACTCGACTGGTTCAGTGTGGAAGTATTAATAAAAAATCCACGGTTGAGGCAAGATGGAAAACAAAAAACTAACAGTGGTACAGGGCAACGAACTTCTTGAAGGCGCCTACAGCGTCACACTGGATGAAATGCGTTTACTGAATCTCGCACTGGCTCAAATCGACAGTCGTCGTCCTCAACCTGATATCCTTTACAAACTCTATCCTAAGGATTTCCAGCGCATCTTCAATGTTAATCCTACCAGTAGCCACGTTCAGCTCAGGACGGCAGCTGAGAGTTTGATGAAAAAACCAGTCACTGTTTACAAGCGCGATTCACGTTCAAATAAGGTTAAGACGGTGCAGTTAGCCTGGTTTTCACGTCTTGAATATATCAACGATGACGATCAGAGCGCTGTAGTCGTGCGTTTTGGTCAGGATGTCGCACCATATCTTTATGAACTTAAAGAAAGTTTTACCCAGATGAACTTTTCTAGTTTGGCAAAGCTAGATACCCCTTTTTCAGTACGCCTCTATGGATGGTTGATTAAATCCAGGCATCTCAGCGGCTACAAACAAAATGGCGTAATTGAAGTTACATTAACTTTGGAGTGGATGCGCGAAAAGGCTGGCCTGGTGGGAAAGTATGCTGATTATCGTGATTTCAGGCAGAAACTTCTTCAGCCAACCATCGATCGTATAAATGCCAATACCGACATTTCAGTCATCTGGGAACCTGTCAAAGCTGGCCGAACCGTAACCGCAATCAAATTCACTTACGCAGATGAGGCGAGTCCAGAGGTATCCAAGCCAGTTCGTCCTCGTTTACCTCGTAGGCCCCGAGCTGTTAAAGGGTCCGATCTGGAAGGGCGCTGGGCCAGAAAGTGCATTGCGTTAATGACTGACTGGATAGGGAAACTCCAGGAATATGACACTTCTTGTAAAGTTCCTGTAGCAGATATGCGTAAATTAGCGGATTGGTACATCGTTACCGGCGATAAGCAAAACAGTAAACGCGTTTCTGCAGAAATAAGTGCCAGGAAACGTAAGTAGAAAACTTTTCAGGAAATTACTCCACATTAGCTGGAAAGCGTTAGTCGCTGACACCCACCAGTATCGTGACGCATGATTTTTTCACCTGAATTGACCTGCCCCCAGGATTAGATACAACCTTCAGTTAGTAATGTCAGTTGGTTTTTCTTCATATTTCCCGTTTCGCCAGCCCGCTGCAAATTCAGCCGGCGTCAGGTAATTCAGCGATGAATGTGGTCGACATTCGTTATAATCCTGCCGCCAGTCATTAATGATTTCCCGGGCATGTAGAATATCGCAGAACCAGTGTTCGTTCAGGCATTCATCCCGAAAGCGGCCATTGAAACTCTCAATAAATCCGTTCTGCGTTGGCTTGCCCGGCTGGATTAAGCGCAACTCAACACCATGTTCAAAGGCCCATTGATCGAGCGCGCGGCAGGTAAATTCCGGGCCCTGATCAGTTCTTATCGTTGCAGGATAGCCACGAAACAGCGCAATGCTGTCCAGAATACGTGTCACCTGAACGCCTGTAATCCCGAATGCCGTGGTGATCGTCAGACACTCCTTCGTAAAATCATCCACGCAGGTCAGACACTTAATCCTGCGGCCGCTGGCAAGTGCATCCATGACAAAATCCATCGACCATGTCAGGTTTGGCGCATCCGGGCGAATAAACGGAAGCCGCTCAGTCGCCAGCCCCTTGCTGCGTCGCCTGCGCTTTACACTCAGGCCGTTGAGATGATAGATGCGGTATACCCGCTTGTGGTTGACGTGAAGGCCCTCCCGACGCAGTAGTTGCCAGATGCGCCGGTAACCAAAGCGGCGGCGCTCAAGTGCCAGCTCTGTGATGCGTAGAGACAGCTGCGCGTCAGCAGCCGGACGCTGAGCCGAATAACGGCAAGTCGACAGGGACAACCCTGCCAGCCTGCAGGCACGACGTTGCGACAGACCTGCGGCCTCACACATGACTTCCACTGCTTCCCGCTTCTGGTCTGTCGTCAGAAGAACTTTCGGGCAAGAGCCACCTGAAGCGCCTCCTTATCCAGCATGGCTTCAGCGAGCAGCTTCTTGAGGCGGGCGTTCTCCTCTTCAAGCGACTTGAGCCGCTTCACTTCAGGGACTTCCATGCCACCAAACTTCTTGCGCCAGGTGTAAAACGTGGCATCGGAAATGGCGTGCTTACTGCAGAGCTCACGGGTAGAAACTCCGGCTTCGGCCTCGCGGAGAATACTGATGATCTGTTCGTCGGAAAAACGCTTCTTCATGGGGATGTCCTCATGTTGCTTATGAAGACATTACTAACATCGCGGTGTGTTAATCAGCGGGGAGCAGGTCACTTGCCATTGGCTACGTCTCCTAAAGACGCAGTGTATATTTTAGGAAATATTCAATAAAATGAAGACATCATTTTCTCTGGAGTGTATATCCAAATTATAAGCAACCAATAAATATTTCTATGGTTTGTTAACGTTTTTGGGTGGCGGGTTTTTCTGAAATTAAGTTAACGACGGCCAGACTTTCCAAAATTGCATTTATTGGACGATCAATAGACATAGGATGTGATTCAGGTCATTTCTTGTATCTGCTTTTGAAAATCACCAAGACTATCAATCGACCGGTCATTATTATCTATTTTCTTTCAACCAACAAATTGATGATCTTCAATCGTGAAGGTAGCGCCCGCAGAATTTTTTGACGATGGAAGGGGGCGAGTTTACGCCATTCGCGTGCTTCCTGTAGTGTCCGGCCGCAGCCGTGGCACCAACCCTCTGGATTGCTGAAATTACAGGCATCAGTGCAGGGTGACTTTATGGACATTACCTCTCCTGGGATAAATTGTTAAAGGTGAACCTTAGTAATTCACCGAAATTTTAGTAAAATGCATAATAGATGTGAGAACACCTAAGGCTTAGTTAAACAGAATCAGTCAGGATTGTAAGTTATTATATTTAGGCATATTGAATATTCATGGACCCTTTGTCGGTCCGGTTAACCTTAGCATCAACTTTCCACGTTTTTTGAATCAGTTCTGGAGTAAGCACAGCAGCAGGCTCTCCTGTGGCCACCACCTGACCTTCCTTTAGAACTACAAGATGTTGACAATATTTCGCTGCCAAGTTTAAGTCGTGCAATGCCACAATGACAGTAACTGGAAGCGAGGAAATCAGTCGCATTAACTCAAGCTGAAACTGAATATCCAGATGATTAATCGGTTCGTCCAGTAGCAGAATATCCGGCTGCTGGGAAAGCGCACGGGCTATCTGGCACCGTTGACGTTCCCCCCCTGATAACCTCTGCCATGGCCTGCCAGCCAAATGTTTAAGCTTCATCAGCGAAAGGGCATGTTGCACAGCATCCTGATCGGACTGACGCCATGAGCTAAACGCACTGCGATATGGAGACCGTCCGAGACGGACAATTTCAGCTACTGTTAATTCTGACTCAGTCTCAGAATGCTGTGGCACAAAAGCAAGTGTACGGGAAAGCTGGCGTCGGCTCAGATCTCCTGTCGGCCTACCGCCAATTTTTACACCTTCGTAAGCGCAAGGTATAACACCTGCCATTGCTCGAATTAGTGTAGATTTTCCTGACCCATTAGGACCTAGCAGGCCTACCGTTTGCGACCGCTGCGCGACAAAACTGATTCCAGACAATACACAGCGTGCCTGAAGCGATACGTTCAGTTTATCCCCCATCACATGCATGATTATTTCTCTCGGTTGCGATAAAGAATTAGGGCAAAAACGGGTGCACCGACCAAAGCCGTCACCACGCCAATCGGCAGTACCTGGTGGCTTATCAAGGTACGAGATACGAGGTCAGCAAGGATCATAAAGTAGCATCCAGCGAGAAACGTAACAGGTATGCTTATTAGATGGCGATGCCCAGTGAGCATGCGTGTAATGTGAGGGATGACCAATCCTACAAAGCCAACAGCACCTATGGAACTCACTATCACTGCCGTCATCAACGCTGTGACCAGTAATAAAATAATGCGCACCAGTAACACCCGCGTACCGAGCGTTGCGGATACCTCAGCACCAAAAGTGAAAGTATCCATCGAGCGGGCATAGCAGATCACAATCAGTAGCCCAATTGCCGTGACAGCAGAGCACAGTATGGCATCGGGCCATCGCACTCCGCTAAGACTACCAAGAAGCCAGAACATAACGCCACGTGACTGTTCTGCATTAGCTGAGGTACTAACAATGTAAGATGTCAGGGCGTTAAACAGTTGTGTACCGGCGATACCGGCTAATATGATACGGCCTGCATTTTCACGCATACCACCGGATAACAGCGCAACTAAGCCAAATGCGATGCAGGCACCGCTAAAGGCCCCAACGCCCACAGTGATGGCACCACTCCCGAGCCCGAGCAACATCACGCTGACGGCACCGGTAGAGGCGCCGGCTGAAATACCCAATAAATAAGGATCGGCAAGCGGATTACGTAACATCGACTGCAATACCAGCCCACATAATGCCAAGCCCCCACCGCTACTGGCCGCCATTAGTGCACGACTCATGCGATATTGCCATACGATTCCCGCTTCCACAGCGGGCAAATCGTAGTGCGTTATTCCAATGCCGTTGGTTATGGCACGTGTGCTAGTCATAAAATTAACTGGCATCTCACCGGAAGTCGCAGCAAGTATCATCATCAATGGCAGACTGAGGAGACCGACCAGAATGATCAGGCCGGTTCGCCAGTAAAAAACAGATTTATTCTTCATCAATGGGATTTGAAAGTATTAATCTGTTGGCCAATCAGTTCCACTGCCTCAACGTTACGCAAAGACGGGTTAAGAGACATGGCTGGTACCACTACGATATGACCATTTTTAACTGCGGGCATCTCCCGAGTAACGGGATCGGTTTCCAGGAAAGATTTTTTAACTGCCACATCATCAGCTGGGTAAAGCCTTCTGTCCATTCTGGCAATGACAATGATATCTGGCTGTGCCTGAACAATATGTTCCCATGTAACAGCTGGCCACTCTTCATCAGAATCAATGATATTGGACAGGCCCAGAGTATGGTTTATCCATCCCGGCGCACCTTTGCTACCCGCTACCCAAGGATCGCCTTTTAGGCTGGTACTCGAAAACCAGTAAACGACTTTCAACGGCGTTGAACGATGCACACTGGCGTGTTCTTTAGCAGCGTTAATACGTTCGGACACACTCTGTTTCAACGCTTCTCCTCGTTGCGGTACATCAAAAATACGCGCAAGAGTCGTAATTTCATTAAGGATGATGTTCATTGAATAAGGTGCGGAGCGCGCTCCATCACCGTTTGAGGTTGCAGTAACTGATTTATCTGTACAATCAGCCGATGAAATCCAGGTTTTGATACCGAGTTGTTCAAACTGCTGACGCGTGGCGACTTCTCCCTGGGGCCCTACATGCCAGCTGTATTGAGCGAGAACAAGTTCTGGGCGCTGTGCAACAACGGCTTCGAATCCTGGCGCATTATCTGCCAGCCGCTTCAGTTTACTCCCTTGTTGTTTCAAATCGTCTGGTAAGGGGCCAAACCAGACAGACGTGCCTGTAATATTCTTACTGAGCCCTAGCGCCAACAATAGTTCAGTTTCGTGCTGACCAATTGTCACAACGCGAGAAGGAGCGTGTTCAAACGTTTCTTTTACTCCGCAGTTCTCTACAGTCAAAGGATAGTTGCCAGCATTTGCGCATGATACGTAAAGTGATAGCATTGATGAGGCGATTAGTTGAGCAGTTTTTTTCATTATCAAATTTAATGGTTATGTTATAACATAACAATATGCCAATTTGTCGTTTCCTTGTCAATCCGTATGGATCCTTTGTAATGATCTTACGTCTGCGCTTGCTGAAGATGTCGCTAACGTAGAGGCAGAAAATTTTCGTATCTGAGTTACTTCACGCCCCGCGTTGCCTTGGTTTGGCTTGGTTAGGTTTGGTTTGGTCAAAAAACGGATTTTGGCGGGTTCGTGATGAACTTGTTTTCAAATTCTGGGCGGAACAGAAGTTTTGAGTGGTCTAACGGATGTGTTTCAACTTTAAAATTTGTAGCATCTTTATCAGAAAGCTCTTCACAGGAAGACATTTAAGAATAAACAATGATTTAAATTGCTAAATTATTCAAACAAAAACTGTTCGCATAATATTGATTATGTTAAATTTAACATCATTACCATGCCTTTACGTCTTACATTTCCTAATTTAAAGCTATTTCTTGAACGAAACTTTTAGTTTAAGTCACTTCACAAAAACCCCACCTATCAAGATATTGTGGGCAACGGAAACTGGTTATTACTTCAGTTGGTATAAAGGTCACTGCCCGTAAGCAGGCGGAGCCGGCGACCGTCAAACAAGCTCATCAGAGACGAAATCCATGCCCCAGAGGTGGTTTGGCCAGAGCCACCTTAGGCTATGGGTGAATTTTAAGTGAGGTATTTATTGTGGGGCGAACGTTTGTGCCAAAGCTACAACCCCCTGCTCACGTAAGAAGGATAAATGGGTTTATGATTATCACGCAAGCCCTCCCGTGTTAGCAAAACTTGTATCGTGGGGTAACCTTAGTGAAGAAGAGTTTCGGCAATTTCCTTGATGCGCAGGCGCAGCGCACCGTCATCTGCCGCAACGGAGCGGAACCGGAACGAGCTGCGGCTGACCCGCAGCGCAAAACAGACCTGTCTCTCACTGGCGCCGTAGCGGACTTGCAAATCCCTGACCCATTCGCGCAGACGTGCCAGCGTCAGCTCTTTTTTGCCAGTACGTCCTGCAGCATCGCCTTGTCGAGGCTCAGATCGGCAACCAGCCTCTTCAGCCGCAGATTTTCCTCTTCAAGCTGCCGCATATGTTTCAGTTCTGAAGGAGAAATCCCGCCATACTTTTTGCGCCAGGTGTAGAACGTGGCGTCGGAGATGCCCAGCTTGCGGCAGACTTCCGGTACGGCCGTACCCAGCTCAGCCTGCTTAAGGGCAAAGACAATCTGCTCTTCGGTGAATCGTGACTTTTTCATCGGCACCACCTCCGTTCAGGGGAGTGTTTATCATGCCGGAATTCTGTTTCTGAATGGAGCAGGATTTTGGGGTAGGGTCACCACGTTAACGGTCACCTGCGTCCATCAAGAATCGTATGCCGAGCTGGTAGGATTAGGTGAAACAGGCCCCGGTAGAATAGCCAGACTACACATTTTTTTGAATGATTATCATTTAATGATAATCAACAATGGAATTTATGAGTAGTATAGGGCTCGCAGACGTTCCCTGACCTTCATTCTAAGAGACTCTAGTGCCTGCTTTCGACAAGTATTACACTGAACTATATCGGTTTATACACCGGAAGCTTCGTGACCGTGAACATGCAGAAGACATGGCTCAGGAAACGTTTATACGGGCATTGACTGTCACCCAACCTGTTCGATCTCGTCGAAGCCTACTGTACAGCATTGCCCGCAATTTAATTATCGATCACTATCGTCGCCCGGTTCTCTCTTCCACCTGCGACGCAGAATACAGCGACAGCGAACATTTTTTTGCCCCATCCCATTTGCAACCCTACGAATTAATAGAAGAAAATCAGTATACTGAGCTGATGACCAAAACAATCAAGGACTTGCCCCCGCGGTGCCGTGAAGCCTTTGTCTTACACCGTTTCAACGGTCACTCTCAAAAGAGCGTCGCCATCCACATGGGAATTTCAGTCAATATGGTCGAGAAACATATTATTCGAGCCATGATGGCTTGCCGCAATAGTCACGCCCTCTGGATGCAGCAGCACACCGACGAAAGGCGTAAGAAGGCTCATGACCATGATGAATAGCGAGAGGGATGCTAAACGATCTGCAGATGAACAGGCCGCCCGCTGGCTAACAAAACAGCAGGCAGGGTTATCTGCCAGTCAACAACGCGAATTCGCAGAATGGTTATCACTGAGTGAAAACGCCAACCGCTATCGATTCATGCAACAGTTATGGCAGCAGGTCGGCGATTTGCCGAAGGATAGCGTCACGTTATTGCGGGCTTCGATACCGGCCACGCCGCGAAAAACCGTATCACACCTCATCTGGCATAAAGCTTGTGTCGCCACTGTCCTTTGTCTGGTGCTGTTATGGCCTGCTTGGCAGTGGCTCTCCCCGCCGCTGATGACCACTCAGTTGCACACCAGTCCCGGAGGATCCCAACAGTTCACCCTGCCTGATGGAACCGTACTCAGTCTGGATGCCGATACCCAGTTACAGGTGGCCTATTATCAACAGCGGCGTGAAGTCAGGCTCAGCAAAGGCCAGGTCTATTTTCAGGTCAAACACCTTCAAGATAAGCCGTTTGTGGTGCTGAGTGGTCCTTCCCGTGTGACGGTATTAGGCACGAGTTTCAGCGTCCGCTATATCCCGCAGTCGATGAGTGGTGATGGCGTAGAGGTGGCAGTTAGGAGTGGCTCGGTGCGCATCGGGGCCCGTTCATGGTTACAGAATATGCGATGGAGGGCATTGGCTTCGCTGAATTTGATGGCTTACGACCACCATTTGATGGTGCTGCATGCCACACAGCGGGCCACCGCCGATGCTCACGGTAATCTGACTCGTCAACTTCCGATTGCACTGGACAACATCGCCGAGTGGCGCCAGGCGCGTATTAATTTTAACAATACACCGCTCAACCTCGCGCTGGCTGAATTCTCTCGCTACGGCAATGTGCCTTTTCATTTGGCCTCATCTGACGTAGCCAACTTGCGCATCAGCGGCAGTTTCAATATTTATCGTCCTGACAGTTTTGTCGATGCCTTGCCCAAAGTATTACCGGTAAAACTGATCCCACAGGGCGATGAAACGCAGATCATCATTCGCTGATGGTTTGCGACAAAAGGCCGCCTGAAGAAAAAAGTAAAAATATTGAGGTGGTGACGTCAGGATTTTGTCAGCAGTAACGTCTTCAGAAAAGATAATGATTCTTATTTGATTTTTTTCTGGGAAAAATTGCATGATGACTTTTACTCTTTACCAACATACACGCGTGAAAACTGGGCTGGCAGCACTGGCATTTTGCCTCTGTTCGCCCGTTCAGGCAGTCGCTACCCTGCCGGTTTCACTTCCCTCCCAGCCCTTGATCAGCTCGCTCAATGCGCTGGCTCAATTGGCAGGCGTTCAGCTGATTGCTTCTCCTGATGCTATTGCCCAAAAGACAGCCCCTGCGCTGCAGGGAAACATGACGCTGGAAGGTGCGCTCAGCCAACTGCTGAGCGAAAGCGGTCTGGGTTTTAGCGTCGATAATGGCATCGTGGTCATCGCTCCTCTGCGTGCCGTATCAGATACCCTTACCGTCACCGGACTGTCTGATCCTTACGCCAGCGTTCCACAGCAAAGCAGTACCGCGACCAAAACCGATACGCAGTTGCTGGAAGTGCCTCAGTCTGTGTCAGTGGTGACTCGTGAAAGAATGGATCGGCAAAATGTGCAAAGCGTCACTGAAGCGCTGCGCTATGTACCGGGCGTAAAAACGGAAACCTACGGTGTTGATCCCAAAGGATATGACTGGATATACATTCGTGGTTTCAATGCGCTAACCACCAACGATTATCGCGACGGACTCCGCCAGTTAAACAACAGTTACAGTTACTTCCGTACTGAACCTTATGCACTGGAACGTATTGATATCGTGCGCGGTCCCTCATCAACGTTGTTTGGTCTTGGCGATGCAGGAGGCATTGTAAACCGCATCAGTAAACTGCCCTCCGCACAGGGCGTGCATGAGGTTGAAGTTGAACTGGGCAACTTCAACCGCCGTCAGGCTCAGTTTGATATGAGCGATAAAATCGACGATGACGGCCATTATCTTTATCGCATGATTGGTGTTGTGCGTGACAGCGACACGCAGTTCCAGTACCACGACGGGCCTGATGTCGAAGATAACCGTGTCTATCTCGCCCCCTCTCTTACCTGGCTGCCGAATTCTGATACCAGCCTGACCGTGCGTGCCGACTATCTGCGTGATACATCCGGTGGCACTGTCGCTGTCCTGACCAAACCAGGGGGTAAAGTCACTGATACGCTGCTGGGAGATTACAGTTTTAACCATTTCCGTCAGGAACAGTTCACCGTGGGGTATGAGTTGAGTCATCAGTTCAACGACACTTTCCAGTTACGTCAGAATGTGCGTTACGGCCAAACCGACACCGTTCTCAACAATCTCCTGCCAGGTGCGGTGAATTTTGATGCCGGGACCGTTTCGCGTAATGCGATTCGCTTTGATGAACACATGAACGCGTTCAACATCGATAACCAGTTACAGGCTGACTTCTCAACCGCATCAATTACTCACCGTCTGTTAACAGGCCTTGATTACAGTCGCCTTGAGGGCAATGCCAAACGCTTCGGTGCCGTCGCCCCGACCTTCAATATCTACAATCCGGTCTATGGCCTGAATATCGCCGATCCGAATTATGCACTGAACGACAATGACCAGACTACCGCGCAACTGGGCGTGTACATGCAGGACCAAATTTCACTGACGCCAAACTGGCTGCTTACCCTGGGCGGCCGCCACGATGAAATCAGTCTGCGCACGCAAAACAATCTAACTGAAAGTACCAGTTGGCTGGATCAAGGCGCATGGACCGGACGTGCCGGACTGACCTATCTGGCAGATAACGGTCTCGCACCCTATATCAGCTATGCTGAATCCTTTGTCCCTAACAGTGGAACTGACAGTCAGAACCGGACTTTTGACCCAAGCAAAGCACACCAGTACGAAGTCGGCGTGAAATACCAGCCAGACGCAAGTCTGCTGTTGACACTCGCCGCCTTTGATATCACCAAAAGCAATGTGCTAACCAATGAGATTGTGAATAGCGTCGTAACCGGTTATCAGGTCGCTTCTGGCGAAGTGCGTTCGCGCGGCGTGGAAACAGAAGCCACGATGAAACTTACGCAGAATCTGGATTTGCTGGCATCGTACACTTACACAGAAACGGAAATCACCGCCAGTAACAACGGCGATCGCGGTAAGCAGCAGGCTAACGTGCCGAAACATATGGCCTCAACCTGGCTGAACTACAGCTTCCATCAGGGCGTGCTGGACGGATTGCTGCTAAGTACCGGCGTGCGTTATGTGGGGAGTATGTACGGCGATAATGCTAATACAGTACCGGTGAAAAACTTCGCGCTGATTGATGCAGGTGCGAAATACCAGGTGAATCAACATGTCTCAGTCGGGTTTAACATTCAAAATCTGCTAAACCACGATTATGTCGGGACCTGTGACGAGGACACCAGCTGCTATCCAGGACAGGAGCGAACGTTTATTGGTTCGTTGAAATACAGCTTCTGATGTCAACTTTATTACTCAGCCGTCGTGACTGTCTGAGGGCGTTACTGGCTCTGCCGTTGCTCAATGCAGCGCCAGCGCCAGCCGCCACTCCTGCTCACCGTATTATCGCTATTAACTGGCTAGCGGCAGAAACACTTCTTTCACTTGGTATTATCCCTCTGGCGGTTTCTGACACGGGCTATTTTCGGCGTCGGATCGCTACCCCGGTTTTACCGGACGCGGTTCAGGATATTGGCCCTTACTGGGAACCCAATATGGAACAGATAAGCGCCCTGCAGCCTGAGCTGATCCTCAGTGATAATCTGGCGCCCGCAATCCTCGATAACCTGCAACGTATCGCCTCACTGCAAATCGTGTCGGTGTACCCTCCCTCAGGCCAACTTTGGCCGGCTTTACTGCACTTTATAGGTGATCTGGGGCAGTTACTGGGTATTGCCTCGAAAGCAGATCAAACCATTCAGACCTTTAGTCTGGCTATTGATCGCTGTAAACAGCAACTCACTCACGTCGCTGGGCAACGCATTCTGGTGGCCGTGCGCAGTCAGGATGGAAAATATGCCACGGTTTATGGTGCCAACAGCCTGCCGGATGCTCTTCTTTCACAGCTGGGGTTGCGCAATGCCTGGAGTTTACCTGTTGGTTCAATGGGAACAGCCAACGTAGGCATCGAAAAGCTGATGTCATTGCAGGCCGACTGCCTGTTTTATACTGAACTTCCTACAACTATGACGCGCGTTTCCCGGCTGCGTCAGCCGGAAGGACTCTGGCAACAGTTGCCACTGGTCAGTAGTGGGCGGGCCCATGAACTTGCGCACTTCTTCCCTTTTGGTGGTTTAGCCACCGCGCTCAATTTGGCGCAGCACATCACTGCGGCGCTCAAGGGGTCCAACTGAAATGCGTAAAATACCCCGATATGTTTTTCCGTGGCTTCTCATTCTTTTGCTGACTCTGCTTTGTCTCTTTCTGCTGCTCAGCAATCTGAGCCAAATCAGGTTAAGCAATCCACCTGCAACGGTCAGCCTTCTGTTGCAATACAGTTTTCTGCCGCGTCTGACTACCAGCGTAATCTCCGGGATGGCGCTGGCGCTGGCAGGTTTGATCTTTCAGCAAGTTTTGCGTAATCCCCTGGCAGAACCTGCGACGCTTGGCATCGCGGCTGGCGCGAATCTGGCCATGTCGGCCAGTATTATTGTGTTCCCCAGCCTGATGTTTATCGGACTCCCCAACCTGGCGCTGGCGGGCGCTGCACTGACTGCATTGATACTCTATCTTCTGATAGCCCGTCAGGGACTCGATCCACTTAAAGTTATCCTGACTGGAATGGTGATCAGCCTGTACGGGAACGCCATCACTACACTGATGGTGTTGTTCAACCATGATTATCTTAGTGATTTATACAACTGGCAAGCCGGGTCACTGAGCCAGAATGGCTGGCAGGCGATCCATTTTTTATTGTTGCCGATTGGGGTATTGATTGCAGTCAGCGCATTGCTGGCAAGACCACTTACTTTGCTCGGCCTCTCCGATCAAAGCGCCGGGGCGTTGGGTGTGTCGGTGATAAAAGTGAGGGTCGCCGCCCTTGCCATAGCCGTTGCTCTCAGTGCGTTGGTCACCAGCCAGGTCGGAATTTTGGGTTTTATTGGGCTGGCTGCTCCAGCATTGATCCGGCTGACAAACCTGAGAACCTTCACCCATCAGCTATTAGTGATTCCGCTACTGGGTGCAATACTACTGACGTTGATCGATCAACTCGCACAATTTCTTTCACCGGTTAGCGGTGATTTGCCGACTGGCGCGCTGTCAGGGCTGCTGAGCGTCCCTTTAATCCTGCTTTTGTTGTTCCGCCGACATCAACCGCAGATAAACCCGCCGCTTTTCAGTGCATCACCCGGAAGGCCATTGACGCTTGCACGTGTGTCAGGATTGCTGTTGCTCTTAGTGGGTAGCATCATTGTCTCTTTGTGGATTAATCACGCTCCTGACGGGGCCACATTTTGGACGTTGATTGAATGGCGTTGGCCGCGAATGGTCGGCGCACTCAGTGCCGGTGCGATGCTGGCCGTGGCGGGTGTCCTTATCCAGCGACAAAGCGGCAACCCACTGGCCAGCCCAGAATTACTCGGCATCAGTAGCGGGGCCTCGCTGATGGTGGTGTTGATGGTAACCCTGTTCAACCAGACCCTGGCGCAACTTTTTCCTGCTGCACTGGCAGGAAGTGCGCTGGCTACGTTACTGCTGTTTCTCTTCGGGTTGCGTTCACACTTCCAGCCGCAGTCCATGGTAATGATCGGTTTGTGTATGACTAACCTTAGCATGACATTGAGTATGCTTTTGCTGATGAGTGGCGATCCGCGTGCGATGATGTTGCTAAACTGGAGTACCGGTTCAACGTCAGGTATTACAGCAGACCGCGCGATGTGGGGGGCGGGACAGGCATTATTACTGATCCCTCTGGCCTTACTTTTAAAACGCTGGGTGCAAATACTGAGCCTTGGACATCACACGGCCCGGGGATTGGGGATTGGGCTTCGACGCAGCAATATCCTGATTTTACTCCTCGCGGCGGCGCTCACGGCTGGCGGAACACTTCTGATTGGCCCACTCAGTTTTGTCGGGCTCATTGCTCCGCAACTTGCCCGCTTCAGCGGCGCTTACCGGTTTCGCTCACAATGCCTGGTCGCAGCATTATTTGGCGCATTACTAATGATCTTTGCTGACTGGCTGGGGCGCAATATTGCCTGGCCGTGGCCAATTTCAGCAGGGTTGCTTTCCGCCTTGATTGGAGCACCTTGGTTTTTATGGCTGTTGCTGAGAGTGGAGAAAAGGTAAAAATAGCACAGTAGCCTCGCTCATCCTGCGTGGCTTTGAGCGAGAAGCCGACAGGTTTGATGACGTCCTCTTCATATTGAACGAGCCAGCCAATTAAATTGTGCAAGGTACAGAATCTGATGAATGACTCTTATCGAAAGCCTTAATTATATGAAAATATTATGAAATATCCCATCTTTGGAAGCAGGAATCAATATCACGAGGTAATGTCAGCATCAGCTTTTGAATGGTTGCCTGTTCGAAAAGTTTCCTGTGGCGAAGGTGGTTTTTAGGCGCAATATGCACAATGTATTTAAGCATTTCCCATGTCACATTCTCCCTTCGGGTATTGAGGCCACCGATCCTGGGTTTTGACGAGTAACATCGGCGTATATAGCGCTGCAACGCTATCGCTACTGGCACATCAAGCAGTATCAGACCTGTAGCACGTTCAAGTCGGGGATGTATGCATTTTGTGTAATTGCCATCTATTACCCATCTTTCTTCACGAACTGCCTCTTCATGTAACCGATAAAAATCTTCTGGTTCACGGGGAACCCATTTTGTATCGGGCAGATGATGCAATTGATCAAGGTGGACTAAAGGTAACGAGGTTTTAGAAGCTATTGATTTTGCCAGTGTGGATTTGCCGCTATTTGATGGCCCCATAATGCAAATGCGTGGGCCAAGGTCATCTAATGATAAAGAAATGTTCATTCACCGACCTCTCAAATAAACCGTAATAAATTCAGATAAATATATAACAACCTGTGGATCTCTCATGCTATCCGGCAAGCCCCGGTAATCTGCTAATGTGTAGTCAATACTATGCGGAGTTGGCAACGTCCGCTCCTGGCACGAGGCTGCCACAGGTTAGGAGCCGGGGGCAGCCATGGGCGAAAGGCGGACACTATATTGGGGGCGGATAGGTCGTGACGACCTAGCCGTAAGACAGCTTTAATTTTGCTTGTTCAGGTAAAGGTCTCTGCGTTAGCCGTACAGGTCCTCAAATACAACAACTGTTCCGTACTCCTCTTCTCACGGTTCCTGGCAAAAATGGACGCCCTTCGCCTTCATTGCGTTGTAGTCGCGCCAGAAGTCGTCGGTCTGCAGGAAGAGGAATAACCGCCCGCCGCACTGGTTGCCGATGAAGCCTTCCTGCCGATCGTTTGAAGCCAGGGCCAGGAGAAGATTACAGTCGCGCCCGGAATTCGGTGTCACCACAACCCAGCGCTTGCCCGGCTGCGGCGGGTCCTCGACCTGGTTGAATCCCAGTTTGTCGGTGTAGTAAGTACTCAATCGCGCAATCGTAGTCGTAGACCACGATCGCCACATATCCCATGTATCGCTTTTGCGTTCTCATTTCTGCTCCGTCAGGTTTCAGGCACAGCTGGCCGGTCATTACTTTTAACATAAAATTTCGACCACGAATAACATCCTTAGCTCCATAAAGACGTGAAGTTAAGGAAGCTCTTTACACATAAAAACACACAACGGATCTGCAGCATAAGGGGGGAATGCATCGCATATCTCGTAACCGCATCCCCGATCAAGTGCAACAGCCGGTTGCTGGTGAATTCCTGTTTCAAGCCGCAACAGGCTCGAATTATTTTCTGAAACAATCGTCTCGATTGCACCGACTATCTGCTCTCCAGGCTTCCTTCCCCGGTTTTCCGGTCGAATATAAGCCCGCTTAATCTCAACTGAGCCATTTTCCGTAAATAGCAAATCACCATCACCTGCTGGTTAGCTATTTTCCTCACGTACGATAACGCACCTGAGCCGCTCGTCAGTAACTGTTGAAAGATCCAGACAGTGATTACTTTCTGCAGGATACCGTTCGCTCTGAAAGGCATCGAGCTCGCTTAACAGCCACGCCAGGTCAGAATCACTTATATCTGCTTCTGAAATGTTGAGCATGCGATATCCTTGATTCAGTGTTAACTACTGAATCTACCATGCTGTTCAATCTATGACGCCGTTGAGTACCTAACATGGGAGTTCGTGTGCAACTTCCGCTTTGTGGTCGTACCGGCCACTGGCTACCCGGTTTGATGCAGGGACTTTTTAAAGAACTAACGACAAAGATTGAAAATCTTTGGCCAGAGAAAGCCCCTGGCCAGTAATTTCAGAAAAGGTAACCTAATCTCAGACTGATATTTGTATCCTGCCGGAATCCCTGCTCTACAGAGATATCACGACCACCTGAGAACTGAACCTGAACGGCAGGTGTAACGAAATGCGACGCAGAGATACGGACATACGTGCTGTCCAGCCGATCATATTGAGAAATACCGTCAATCCGGCTTCTGGCCCCGGTTATCCATCCGCCGCCGAATCCAAACTGCGTGGCAGGTGCAATGTTATAACTCAGATAAGCCTGGTATTCGTAACGCGGACTCTGACTGAGCCGGGCGTTATTATTACCGTACCGGTTATTTGCTGTCGTCCAGGAGACATCCGCACCCGTAGTGAATGCCCAGGCGTCTGAGAAATGATGGATCCAGACGCCCTGCAGCAGATAACGCCAGCGGTTTTCCCCTACATTCACAGCTTTTTCATTGTTGTAGGCCCCGGTGGGCGCATAAATAAAAGGGGCCAGGGAAAGAATGTCAGCTCCTTCGTTGTCCATGCTGAACTTGAAAGGCATACCCACTATGATATCGCCCATCCCTGACGCTCTCCCGAGTGGGCTGGCATCTCCCATCGCATCCGCCCTGGCAAACGGAATGATAATCTGTGGCTCAATACTGACGTTTTCCGCAGGACGAAATCCATGAATAAAGCGCAGCAGTGTGGCCTCAGAGCGTAATCTGTAATCACCGGCTGCTTTATTGCCCTGAGAATAGTATTCATTGCTGTGAGCATACTGAAAATAGGCCAGCGCGAATGTTTTATTCGCCGGCATCATCTCGTAATCTCCGGGAGAAAACTCAAGGGCATCTGCAGGCAGGCTTAATGCTGCTGCAAGAGAAATACCGGTACGGCAAAAAAACGTATTCATAATGATCCTCCGCTGTCCTGCCGTAACAGGCCGGTTCCTGGATGACAGTTAACATATTCAAAGTACTGTGATTTTTCAGGTACAACGACAATTTCATGCCACAGGCGGAGCGCGATATCAAAGTTCAGCTCTTTCACGTAGCGCATGAACCCGCCAAATATTGCCACGTGTGTCGGATGGCTTTTTGCCCAGAGTTCAAGGGCGGCCATATCGGCAAAGTGCGCCAGACCAAACGTTTTCTCCGTCAGAGCATGTGATGAGGGATCTAACACCTGCATATACCGGCAGCTCAGGCAGCCTATGGCGTGGCCCTGGTCTCTCAGAAAATCCATTCCCCGGTGCAGCACCGGCTCTATTTCCGTGAGGTATTTTTGTCTTTCTTCCTGTTGCGTGGCCGACCAGTCCTGCCCGGAGCGAATGAGGCAGAGATTGTTACTTCCTGACAGCACAATCCGTTTTCCACTTGCTGTACGTGAGCGGGATTTACCGGTCCCCCGTAGGGGGGTGTTCTGAGCTGCAGGCAGCCGGTCGCGGGCACTCCCCCAGTAGCCATGCTCGCGCATTTCACCGCTCATGCCTTCTGCCAGCCGGGCGGCGCCTTCCGGAGATCCCCTGTCTGAAAATATGGTTTCAAAGCTTTCAGGCTGCGGGCTGACAACTTCCAGAAATAAACCATACTCCCCGTTCTCCCTTTCTGGTGAATTCCACCATATGTGGAACAGGCTGCTCTGTTTCCAGCTCTCAAACTGCTCTGCGGATGACCAGTAGGCGATGGCCATCAGGTTATAAAAACCCGCCTGGTCTTTGCATGACGCTATGTCCCAGTGGCCGGGGCCATCCGATGACGAAAAGCGATCAGTGACTTCATTCAGGGCAGAAATATCCGGACAGTTTCTCCCCTGGATACCGAAGTACGCCATGACTATCCGGCCGGCCAGGGGGGAGAATCGGGCGGTCCAGGCCGGAAAGGGCGGCTCATGTTTATCGGGCATGGCGGAGGGACATCTGCGCAGGGTACGCAGATGCTCAGGAATGGCTGATTCCATTTCTACTCCTCCTCTTCTTCGGCAGCCTGTTCGGCAATTAGCTCTGGAGGCGAATACCGTTTAATCACAGTCTTGTTGGATGAAGGATTAAAAAGGAGTCGGGTCACGTCAGGACGTGAATAGTGGCCTACCGGGTCAGCCGCAAGTTTGGCAAAGGTGATCGCAGCAGGGTCGAGCTCAGCGATAAGCAGTCCTTCCTCATTCTCCCCGAGAGGTATGACGAGTTCCCTTCCGTCCGGGCCGTAAATACGGGCATGTCCCCCCCCGGCACTGAGTAACGCCCTACGGTCATCGTCAGGACAAAGGAAATCAATCATCTCATCAGAAACCACGGCACACGGGGCTATCACGAAGCACTGTCCCTCTGCGGCATACAGGCGAGAAGCAGCCGTGTTGACCTCGGGCCCCAGCGCAGCCGTTGCGCTGGTGTAAAGACTGAAACTGGGCCAGGCGGCGATATGTATTTCCTCATGCTGGGAATACATCGCATAACGGGACAGTGGCTGCAGATGCTCCCAGCAGCAGAGGGCTCCGACGTTCCCCAAAGGTGTCTCCCAGGTAGTCAGGGAGGAACCGTCGCCTTCGCCGAACAGCGTACGCTCCACGTGCGTAGCCTTAAGCTTGCGCCGGATTCCAATGGTCTCCCCGTCGCTTCCAATCAGCCATTGTGAGATATAGAGGCTGCCATGATCGCGCTCGCTGAAGCCCAGAACCACAACGATATTATTCTGCTGCGCCGCAGCCGCAATTCGCTTCGCCTGAGCACTGTCCAGCACGAGGGAGTTCTGATGATACTGATAAACCAGGGGCATATTAATGGCGGGCGAGTTAAGCCATAAGAACCACGGATAACCGGGTATCCAGGTCTCAGGAAAAGCGATGAGCTCCGCGCCTTTCTGTGCGGCTTCTGATATGAGGGCGATCGTTTTGTCTATGGTTCCTTCAAGATTCATAAAAACAGGGGCGGCCTGAACGCAGGCAACGGTAACCGGTTTGTTCATCATATTGTGTCTCCTGGTAAAATAACTCAGCAGACACAGATATATCCTCCCTTACGGATGCGGTGTTATGACATGAAGGAAAGGATGCTTGTCTGAAAAGGAACTGGTCTGAATATTGCATAATATGTCCAACCAGGGCGGAGGTTGCTGACATGAACACCTATAACACTGCTGATGTTTTGTATGATGACCGGAGTGAATACTGGCGTCATGCCATCAGCCGCACGTTTGTTCCGCTGGAAAGTACTTTTTCCGGAGACGATCGGTACGGCATTATCAGATGCGGAAACTGGGGTGACCTGCGGGTCTCAGAAGTCAGCTGCAGTGCTCAGGACGTCATAAGATGTCGAAGAGGGGCTGATAATCATCCTGATAATGCTATGCTGTTGAGTTTCATCAGTCAGGGTAAAACCTCCGTGATTCAGGCGGGGAACCATGCCAGTCTTGGTCAGGGTGAATTCGGGCTTTATGACACACGCTTTCCCTACGAACTGCACCTTCATGGTGAAACGCGCCAGCATGTGGTGCAGATACCCATAGAGCATCTGAGACAGGAACTGGGAAAGACAGAACACCTTGTTGCGTATTCCTTTGGCAAAACACATTCCCTGACGCCTTTTCTTGACGTGCTTCTGAATAACCTGATGGCGCAACCGGAAGATATTCAATCACATCACACCAGCGTCCTTTACAGGCAGCTCCTTGAGCTCCTTACCGTGATCGTCTCAGACGAATGCAAAGTAAAAAGATCGCCCCGTTCATCCGCAGGACTGCTGCTTCAGATTAAAATAATGATAGAACAGCAGCTTTCGGATACCACGCTGTCAGTATCAAGAATTGCTGAATCGTTCCGTATTTCACCGCGTTATCTGAGTATGCTCCTGAAAAGTGACGGTACCACCTTTGGCCGTTATGTCCTTACTCAGAGGCTGAATAAAGCTTCACTGGCTTTGAAATCCCCCGTGTATTCAGATATACCCATCAGCCAGATTGCATGGAAGTATGGGTTCAATGATATGGCTTATTTTTCTCGTGTATTCAGGGCAAAATTCAGCTACTCACCAACGGAGTACCGTCATCAGGCTGGCAACACTTAGCTGGGATGGCCATATGACAAGTTACAATAGGGGAAATAAATCTGATGCCTGTCGCGATGACTGGCTTTTGAAAATTCCTTAACGTGATGTTTCACTCAACATAGCATCAGCCCGGTTTAAAATAAGGGATCAATTTTTTCATCGAACCGATGGCATATATGTAATTTTTTAGAAAAAAAATGCACTCTTAAGGGGGCCGGCGTAGAGCCCCCTATACAAGATATTTCTGGCATAAAAAACCTCTCTCAAAATATCCCTTTTTATCAAAAACGCATTAGCCGTATGTTTTTGTGCGGATGGGCTTAAAATCTTCGACAGGACATGGTGAATCTGTTCTTATCCCTGTAACCACCTGAGGCCATCAGCCGTGCTGAGAAAACCTGCACCCACGTTCTGACCGTTCAGGTTTTGTTTCATTACGCCGATAACGTAGATAACCACTCTTTCGTATAAGGCGTTACCTGTGACAATACGCACTCACATACTGCAGTTCAGGCTGGGCCTGCTGTTGCTTCTCTCTCTCATAAGCGTTGCGTCCCTTGCGGCCCTCTGGGAGTTTCAACTTGAAGGGAGAGTGCTTCCGGCACTTGGTATCCCCTATGATGGTAGCTTCGAGGACGCCGAACGCTGGCGTTTTATCATTACCTCCACCACATTTGCCACGCTCTCACTGGCGATACCCGGGCTGATCATCCGACGCCTGGTCGTCTCGCTGAGTCAGGGCTACCAGGCAATTCTCGATGCGCGACAGGAAGCATTTCGCCTTGCACGTCACGATGAACTGACCGGACTTTATAACCGCCGCATTTTTATTGAAAAGCTGACGTTTTGGCTGACAGGGGAAAGTCCCACTGCGGCTGTCATGATTATCAATCTTGACAGATTTAAACCCATCAATGATACCTACGGTCACGCGGGGGGCGACGATGCTCTTTGCGAGATAGCAGGCAGGCTCCGTACATTCAGCAACAAGGAGATTACTGTCGCGCGCACCGGCGGAGATGAATTCGCGGTGCTCATCTCGGGCGTGATCGGACGTGATGAGCTGGCCGCGCTGGGTTCCCGCATCTGTACCTCACTCTCACAGCCGCTGATGTCACTGCCGCATCCTCTTTCAGCCGGAGTCAGCATCGGGATCGCGCTTTTCCCGGACGATGCCGAAACGGCCGACGCGCTGCTGCGTTGTGCTGACACTGCGATGTACCATACGAAAAGGACGGAGCGGGGCACCTTTTGCTTCTATGATCTCTCTTTCGGGGAGGCTGTACGTAGCAGAGAACAGTTTGAGCGTGAAATTCGCAGTGCCGTGCTTAACAACGAGTTTGTCCCCTGGTTCCAGCCTGTCATCAGCCTTCACAGCGGAAAGATATCAGGATTTGAGATTCTGGCTCGCTGGCATCATCCGGCGCGCGGCTTACTGATGCCTGCCGATTTCATCAGTGAAGTGGACCGCACCGGCTGTATGCCTGCTATGACGGAATCCCTACTTCGCCAGGCATGCCGGCACTTTCGCGATCGCTATACTGACATGACTCTTGCATTAAATATCCCTGCTTCCATGGCAGAAGACCTGACACTGCCCGAAACCATTCAGCGCCTTCTCCGGGAAGAAGGCCTGCCGCTGTCGCGGCTCGAGATTGAAATTACCGAAGATACGCTTATCGCGAACATGGGCAGCGCCAGAATAAACCTGGATAAATTCAGGGCCATGGGTGTCACCGTGTCGCTTGATGACTTCGGCACCGGATACTCCGGCCTCTATCACCTGACACAGTTGTCGATTGACAAGATTAAGATTGACCGTTCTTTTATCGCACTCAAAACGTCCAGGAAAAACCAGATGGTTGATGCGATCCTGGCCATGGGAAAAAGTCTGGAGATGCAGATAACGGCCGAGGGAATAGAACACATGGAGGCGGCACGCTGGTTGTCGGCGCACGGCTGTGACTTTGCGCAGGGCTGGCTTTTTGGTATGCCTGTCCCTGCAGACGAGATATCCGGACTTTTTACGGGTAAAGCTCTTCAGGAATTCGGCGCCACCCTAAAGGGGCATATCCCTCTTTCAGGCGACAATCTGCTTCACTGCCCAGTTGAGTCATAAGTGTTGTGCGGTACAGGGGGCATGTTCATTCATCCCTCTGTAGATTCAGTATCTGGATTTAATAAAAACCCACACACTCCCGTCATCATAACTACACCTTTTCATCAGGTTGTGGGTTATCGCTAAACATTCTGAGCATAAAGTGTGACATTCTGCCACCGTATGGTTCAGTCAGCTTCAAACAATTAATGGCAAGGCAAGGAAATGCGTGGCAATCACACATGAGTAGCGGGGATAAGTACTGCAGTGAGGGTGGTATGTCACACTTTCGTAATAAGCGGTAGTAAACATAATCATAAAAACACAGGCCGGGTGTGATTGAGGCTTTGCTTTTTAACGGGTAAACGGCCTGCTGAAGATTACTAAAGGTGAGTTTTATATCTCCTTAAGCCATGAAGTCATTGGGAATTTCAGTATGAAATTACCATAAAAAATCGTTATTTTACAATATCTTAAGAAGAAAACAAGCCTGGGTAAAAATCTTAAGCCACATATCACAATGACACTATACTCTTCAAAATTTAGAGTCATGGTGCTCTACCAAAAATGATTCGAGTGCTTTACCCCGATAGAAGCGGGCCGGAAGGAACCACAACGAAACGGCAAAAGGCAGTGACAGGCTGCGCACATCCTAAATAGATCCGGAAGGAACCATCTGCATGCCATTTTGGTGTTCCGTTTGGCTGTAAATCTTACAGACAGCCAGTATAAGAAAGCACTGTTCCTGTAAAAGGTTTTGTTGTGGAGTAATACGGGAGAAGTATTTCTAAATGATGCTTATTAAGCATTGTAAATATAGCCTATAGTGTATAACCTGTTTATAGACTGCAATATATAAAGGTGAGCGTGTGTGGGCGGTTGAAACCACGGGTTTAGTCGCTGAATGGCTGAAAGAGCAGGACAGGGCGATGCAGCTGGACGTTATTGCTGCACTAAATTTATTGAAGCAGGAAGGCCCCACCTCGGGCGCCCGCACGTTGATACGTTATACGGCTCCAAGATCCCAGATATGAAAGAGTTGAGAGTTCAAAGCAATGGACGGCCCGTGAGAGGTGTTTTTGTGTTCGCCCCTTTACGTTAAGCCATTGTTCTGTGCGCGGGTAACAAAGAAGATACAGATGAAAAGCGCTTCTACAAAACCATGATTAAAACGGCTGAAAATGAGTATCACCGACACCTGGACTACCTTAAACGGAGTGGAAAATGAGGACGCTTGATGATCTGATGGCTGATTTAACACCCGAGGAGCTGACTCAGGTGAACAATAAAGTTGCAGAAATTCGGCTTGATTCTCAGCTGTATAAACTTCGAGAGGCGCTGGCTAAAACGCAAAAGCAGCAGGCAAAAGCCATGGGGATCGCACAACCTTCCGTTGCGGCTATTGAGGGGCGCGGTGAAGACCTGAAAATTGCGACGCTCAAGCGATATGTTGAAGCGCTGGGTGGCCAGCTTACTATCGGCGTAAATATGCCCGGCGGTGAGCACGTCGATTTTACGCTTTAACGACAGCGTTGTAGCCCGCTATGAGCGGCCTGAAGAGATTGCTGGAAGGATTGCCAAAAGCAGTCGCAATAAATCACATGCGTAACCTTTCCCGTCGTTTCGGTATCCAGGTATCCTCGTTCATTGATTGATTGCCTAAAACCTGGATATCCGCCTGAAAGGACTTATTTTCTATTTGCTGAGCGTAGGTATGCAGTTTCACCTTTGTGGCTGATGTGACCGGCAAGAATGGGCGCCCCAGGTGGTCTTTAAGAGAGAAGGCCCATGCCTGATTTTTTTATGCGCGCATCCCTGGCAGCAACACACCGGGTGCATCCTTAAGGAATTAAGTTTAAAAGCAAAAAATAACGTCTGCAGGCAACCTTCACTGTGCTGAATGCGAAAGGCCGTTGAGCGTAGGGAATCTGACCTTTACCCGCAACATCGGGTTCACTCTTTCAGGGCCCGGATTAAAAGGGTCAGTCCGTCCCAGTCACTTTCTTCCTCCGCAGTGATCCGTTACTTATAAGCGTAACGGAAACAGCCACTTAATGACTTTTCGGAATTTTTAACTTTATGGAATCGACACTGATTGCCTAAACCCACGACATCTATATTTAAGCGTCGTCACCCCCCCCACAAGAAATAAGGGGGCAGATCAGATTATTGAGTTGCAGGTAAGGTTTTGGAACAAAAGTTCAGTGTCAGAATAAACCAATATTGTTATAATGTTTTTTCATAATGTTTCATGATTGAGAACAGTAAATGGCATTGCTTGGCGATTTTTTTAAAGGCTCATCTCTTCGCCCCACGGAGATTATAGTTTTGAAGGTGACGGATGAATATGGAGACATTATCGTTGCAGATTATGATGATTACAGGGTCCTTCGTTTTGAAGGGATAAATGAGCAAAGCAAAATGCTTAAAAGTAATGTTAAATTGCCAGTGCATAATTACATTAAAGCCATGTTAATGGCCGTAGCTTTCACGATCACGGATAATGTCTTAGTTTTGGGGCTTGGAGGTGGAGCGCTCGTGAGGACATTAAATTTCATTGATAATGAAATAGAGATAGATGTCGTGGAACTAAGAAAAGATGTACTTTCAGTAGCACGTAAGTGTTTCTCTTTACCCGTTTCAGAAAATATATCTTATCACATCGAAGATGCGAAAAGGCACCTGAAAAAAAGTATAAAGCATTACGATGTGATTTTCTCGGATCTTTATTCTGCTTTTTACATGGATCCATTTCAGGAGACGGAAAGCTTCCTGATAACCTGCAGGGAAAGAATGAATTATAACGGCTGGCTTGTAATAAACTATCACGAAATCCCAAGAAGAGAAAGTCCACTACATCGTTCTCTCATTAAAATTTTTGGAGAAGTGCTTTTCTGTCGAGTGCCCAGTGGAAATGTTATTATATTTGCAGCAAAAATAAAGAGTGATTTCCCCATTGCTGAACGAAGGATTCAGGCTGAGCGGTTACTGGATAAACTGGGAATGGATCTGTATTTTTTGTCAAAAAACATCGCCCCCTTCCCCTGAGCTTGAAACTGAACGGCCTTGGACATTCAGGTGATTTGTTAAATAAATCAAGTAATTAACATCTAGAATGTGGGCAATCACATTGATAACCTTGCAAAGACATCACGGGCCGAAAAAATTTTAAAATCAGCAACTGAAATGCCTTAAGCCATACCCTCGTCGACGGCATCCACTGACATTTGGTTTATGAGATGGTCATTCAGCCGGATATTGCGAGCCAAATACGTTTTTACGTGACCCATATGCAGGGTTATTCTGAACTGGCCATTCTTTTCACTACGCTCTGAGTCTGCTTGTTCATATTCGATACCGTAATGTACGATAGTTATATTACAAAATAAGATAGTGAATAAGTGCGTGGCAGCGCCCCTGAATAACGTACGTTAAGAGTTGACCTTATAAGGGAATCTGAGTATGAACACTGAAAATGGCGTTTTTTTCCTTTTTCCTGAGTGTTCATGAATTACCATAAATTGACCATCACGATTTATTATTTCGATGACTTGTGTTACAGATTTTTTAGATGCATTGGTTGTGGAGGCAAAATGCTTACCCTTAAGATCAGATAATTCAGATTCTGTTAACTTTAATTTCATTTATTAACTAAATCCTTTCTATTTTTGGAATCAAACAGCCTCTTTAAAAGTAGTACGTAATAATGGCAAAATCAAGTCATGCGGGTATGTTTAAAAATCTCACGACATACATTGCACGTCAAAAAGTAATTTGGTGACGTGCATGCGGTCCATCTTCATGAAGAGATTAATGGTACAGTGCTGCTTCAAAAACTGTGCATCGTTCAATTCCCTACGCTATTAATAATTTGTAAGAGCGGCTACTTGACTGGCAATAACTGGGTGAATGATGAGGTACGACATTCCCGAATGGTAAAGAATTTAACGGTTTGCTAACCACTCACATCCTGGGCACTAAGTCTGTCTGAATATTGGGGACAGGAGTTACTGCATCCCGGAGGAAACAACTGTCCCAATATCAGCTTAAAGACAGGTCCTGATGATACCGTTAAGGCTCACTGGTATATGATTTCTCAGAAAACAGGGTTTATTCCTCAATCCCGCGCTAATCGCTATCGCCAGATGAGTTTCTGATACGCATCTGCAAACGGGATATTTGACCAGTGATATCCGCCGTTCTTTCTGCTAATACCCTTATCGCACTGGCTATAACAGAAAAGCCCCTCCCGTGTACACCCGCTCTTGCAGCCTCAATACTTGCATTCAGGGAAATTATTTTGATCTGGGCAGCAATATCTCCATTTTCAGCTACCAGTTCTGCTATCTCATCAGCCGTTCTGGTTGTCTGCTCCCTGCGTTGTACCTCATTCCGCTGATGAATCATTCGGTCTTTGCGGTTCTGAATATCGATTAGCGCACCCACCGCCCGCAGCGGAGTTCCATCTGGACTACGCTTGGTCTGCCCGCGAGCCTGGAACCATCGGTATTCTCCGGTTCGAAGTTTCAGCCGGTATTCAATATCAAATCCCGTTTGACCGCTTCGGTCCAGCAGATGTTTTACAAAGGAGTCGAGTGCATTCTGTTTATCCTCCGGATGCAGCCTGGAAGACCAGCTTTCCATCACGTCAGGAAACTCTTCCACCGTCTCAAACCCCAGCAGTTTTCTGAACTGAGGAGACCACCAGAATACGTTACGTGGATTCATGGGGTCGCCGTTTAGTATATCGAGATCCCAGAGTCCATCGTTGAGCATTTCACGGGACAGGTCAAAACGCGTGGACACAATGTCAAAACGATGGGCCTGCTCAACCTGATCGTCGATTTTTTCCAGAGTACCGGTGATATTAGGCGTAGTGCCGAGTGAATCATGCTTAGCTCTGATGCTGAACCACTCACTCTTATGGCCACCGGTGTTGAGCCTGCATAATAAAGTATGCCCTTCATCACTGATATTGCTGACAACTCGGCGGATGTAAAGCCGGAATGCCTCTTTATCTTCATTACTCATGAAAGACGTCAGAGAAGACTGGTCGTCAGGAGTTCCCAGGGCCATCCCAAGCAGATTCCGGGCTCTGGGCGACAGCTTAATAATGCTGTTGCCGGAGAAATCAGGCCCCTCCATAACCCATACTCCTTCGCGCATAAGTTCAGGAACGGAAAGCAGCATGCCGTCAATGTCACTTTCAACTTCTGGTAACGTTTCACAGGTAACAGCCGGCGTGAGCGGATCCAATGGTCTTTCGGCTTCAGGTCGTTTTTTTAATAGTTTACGAAACATATTTTTCCCGGCAAAAAATAATAATGGCAAAGTTGCGCAGAATGTTATCGGCACGCGGCCTGCATCTTTTATACCTGCATATGCAAAGATCTTTGGGGATATACTCCCGGTGCAACCCTGATCCAAAATCCCTGCCACACCTGCCCACCAGTTGCATGTATCAGCCCCGGGCTTTTCGAGGCTTATAATCGGCAAACCCCCACCCTGTCACAAATCTTATGGCACAGGAAAAGTGCAGTGTAAGGTTCCTGGCGAAAAATTACATGGATAGTTAAGTCCCAGATCAAATACGTCTCAAAGTTAGCAGCTTTAACTATTGGAACTTAGCTGCCAAAAGACCCAACATATTATTAACAGGACTTAAGTGTTGAATTGTGAGAAGGCAGAGCCGTGACGGGAAAATACGCACGTTCCCGGTGCCAAGGGTCTGTGTGGGTTGATTCTTGGCTTATGGCGATGCGTGTGGCGCTGACCCATTCCTGATACACAGTTCGGTACAACACGAACAAACGTTTCGTAACGTAATGGGGGCACCGATCGTGATGTGGGCGCTGCCCTGCCCGGATGAAAAAGATAACCATCCGCGGATGAAACAGTAGTACCTGAGACAGATTTTCTGATTCACTTTTTAAGGATGCCATTATGATGAACAAAGTTGCATTTGTAACGGGAGCCGGTCAAGGCATCGGCGCTGCCATTGCTTTACGTCTGGCAAAGGATGGTTTTGCGGTAGCCATTGCGGACTATAACATTGAAACAGCGCGGCAGATCGCGGATAAAATTATCCATTCGGGAGGAAAGGCTGTCGCGCTGCAGGTTGATGTGACCCAACGCGATAAGGTTTTCAGTGCCGTTGAAGAAGCACGCCATATCCTGGGGGATCTGAATGTCATCGTCAATAACGCAGGCATTGCGCCTTCAACACCGATTACCGATATCACGGAGGAAATTTTTGATAAGGTTTACAACGTAAACGTTAAGGGCGTTATTTGGGGGATGCAGGCGGCTATTAATGCCTTTTGCGCGGAAAAGCACGGAGGAAAAATCATTAATGCCTGCTCTCAGGCAGGGCATGTTGGCAATCCTGAACTGGCCGTATATAGCTCCAGCAAGTTCGCCGTTCGGGGGCTTACACAAACTGCGGCAAAGGATCTTGCTTCCAAAGGCATAACGGTAAATGCTTTTTGTCCGGGTATTGTTAAAACCCCCATGTGGGAATCAATCGACAAACAAATTTCCCAAACAGCGGGTAAAGCTGCAGGCTTTGGCACGCAAGAGTTTTCGAAACGTATCACCCTGGGGAGGTTATCAGAACCTGAAGATGTGGCAGCATGCGTCTCATTTCTGGCGGGGCCAGACTCCGATTATATGACCGGTCAGTCACTACTGATCGACGGTGGTATGGTCTTCAACTGATCCATCCATTAACTTACTCATACTTCGGCATGAGTAAGTTAATATTACGTGTGACTCAGGCTTCAGCTCGTATGTTCTTTCATCCCCAATTTAATCTTCTGCTTGATTTTCACTCGGGTATAATAGATTCCTGTTGGGGAATGCCTGCCTCAATTCTGGCAATCTGCAATAACCTTGGCAATTAAAGATGAAGTTAGAAAGGTTCTATGTCATCCATAACATAGACAATTCCCTTGAACTTATTACCCCTCATTCCCTCTTAATCGAATCATCAGCGCGTGATAATATTTTGCTAAAAGATTAAAATTCACCGCATTGCTTTCAAGGCTCAATATGCAGTTTGTGTAGGAAGCGGGATTGGGAATAAAGTTTGTTGTTACTTTATGATTACAAAAGGAAGCCGGGGCCCAAAGGCC